>JADHRH010000013.1 GCA_016777545.1 Candidatus Pelagibacter sp. | reverse complement strand
ACTAAAAGAACTTTTCGACCTCTTTTGCCAGCCTCTATAGCGCTCATCATGCCAGCAGCGCCTGCACCAACTATAATTACGTCATAGGCTTCTGTATTCATTATTTTTTCAATTAGTAATGAGGAGGTTTTTGATTATCAGTGATAATATTTGCGTCTGATCCGTCATTAAGCTCATTAATTCTTTTATTTAAATTTAAGATTTCCTGTTTTAAAGTTTTAATTTCTTTTTGCTGGGAGTATAGCTCCTCACTCATTTGTGATATTTCTTGTTGGAGAAAGCTAATTTGTTCTTCTAATTTTTTAACTAAATTTTCCATATAATGTTAATTTATGTGACTTTTGAGATAAAACAAGAATTGGATCTTTTTTGATTGATATAATTTGTCTTTCATTAAAATAGAGCTAATTGAGATTGCCCTAATTAAAAAATACATTATTGTATAAGTAATTAAAAAGTTATGCCTTCATTTGATGTAATCAGTAAAATTAATCACCAGGAATTTGATAATGCTTTAGCAAATTGCTTGAGAGAAATTGGTAATCGGTTTGATTTTAAAGGACTTAATATCTCAATTGAGCGAAAGGACCAAGTAATCACAACTTTAGCTTCAGACGAATTGAAGTTAAAACAAGTTAACGAATTGCTGCAAGTTCATCTAATTAGAAGAAAAGTAGATCCAAGAGTAATTGTTGTAAAAAATTCAGAAAATGCAGCAGGTTCATCTATTAGACAGGTTAGTGAACTTAAAGAGGGTATTAACCAAGAAAATGCTAAGAAAATTATAGCTGATATAAAAAAACTAAAGCTTAAAATTCAAATCAAAATTCAAGGGGAAGAACTACGAGTTGAAGGAAAAAAAAGAGATGACCTTCAAGAAGCTATGTCGGCCATTAGAGGAATTGATATTGGTCTTCCTGTAGAATTTGTAAACTTTAGAGACTAAAAATCATAAAATAGCAATCATAGGTTGAACTCATTTTAGACAGTATTTAAAAAAATTAATATAAATCTAGTTGAATATTAATAATTTCTTTGATCAAATAATTTTTTTAAAATATGCCTTTAAAAAATAAAAAAAAAAAGAAAATTAAATCTTCAAAAAATAAGTCTAGCTTAATAAAGCTAGCTTCTATTACCACCAATACTTTAAGTAATGCATATTCAAAATATAAACAAAACTTAGAAAAGAAAAAAATCAAAGAAATTAAGCTAAAAAAACTTCAAGAAAAAAATGAGATTTTAAAAGAACAAAAAGAATTAAAAATTTTGAAAGAAAAACTTGAAAAGGAAAATAATAAATTAAATTTAAAAGATAAAGAATTAAAAATTAAAGAAGAGTCTATTAAAATAGAAAATAAAAGACTAATTAAAAAAGATGAAGATTTGGGTCAAATTGACAAAGATCTCAGAGTAAAAGAAAAAGAGCTTAAGCTTAAAGAAGAAGAGCAAAATAGAAAAGAATTAGATTTAAGAGTTAGAGAAGAAGAACAAAAAAACAAAGAATTAAAGGAAAGAAGAAAAAAAGAAAAATTTTTAAAAGAATTAAGAGAGCAAGAGGAATTAAAGAAAAAAATTGAAAATATTAAATTGAAAGAATGGGAAGAAAAGTTTGACCAAGAACAAAAATTAAAATTACAAGAAGAATTAATAAAAGAACAAAAGTTTAAAGAAAGAGAATTTGCAAAAAAAGAGATAGATAACAATCAAGACTCAGAGGTAACTACTTCAGCTTTAGAAAATTTTAAAATTGACAAAACCTCTCAAAACTAAACTTGGATAAAGAAAACGCAAGTAAACTCTGGAAAATTATTCAGGAAGCTGGCGATTATTTACTAGGACAACTTCCCAGTCATCCAAATCATCCTAAAGGCAGAAACCCCTACGCACATGTTGCCTTGTGTGTAAAAAATAAATTTCAAGCAAGTTATAAAGATATTCCAGACACTAAGTACGATGAAGTTGTAGATTATATTAATTTTTTAAAAGACAATCCAAGTTAAGATAAAAAAACTTCATTTCCTTCAAAAATTTCTCCATCCTCCAAGGGCAGCAAATAAACCCCCATATCTATATGATTATAATTTCTTCTGAGTGTTAAAGGTAGATTGATATCTTGTTCATCTGAATTAATTCTCAAATTCGTTGCTGAACATCTCGGGATATGTCTTAAGACTTTAAATTGAGTACCATTAATTGTAATAGTTTTTCCAAGCCATTGTCTTTCTTTCCAAGCTTTTAAACCTTTGATATAAATATTTCCTCTAAAACGCTCAAACTCAATTTTTTGATTAATCTTTAACTCAAAATCTTTAATGCTATTTAAATTTATCAGTGAGATGGTGTTCGACACACTTTCACTACTTGTGGTATCATAAAAGGGATAAGCCTCATTTTTAAGCAAATAACTTGGCTGGGGTAAATCTTTTTCAAGCTCAATAATTTTATTAGCAAGCTCTTGTCTTTGCTCCTCACTATCAATTGATGAGCAAATAATCTCTTTTGTATTCTTTGATAAATAAATACAATTATCTTTGAGTTCAAAATTATATTTATTAAGTGCAGGTGTATTTTTTAAAGTCATAAAATTAATTAGTTCTCTTTGTGTTGGATCTTGCTCTATTTGTTTTGCCTTTGTCAGATCCACTCCTCTAGAAAATGCTAAAATTCTATCATGTAAAATTCCAATTTGCTTTTTAATGGTTGCTTTTTTGATATTTTGAAAAGACAGTGATTTAATTGGAGAACAATATAGAGATGAAATAGTTAAACTCATTCTCTAAGGTTTATTTAGATTGATTTATACTTTCAAGAAAACTCTCAACATCTGAATTTAGAGTATTCCATGCAGCAACTAAACGAACTGCTTGGCCATCTAGCTCATCTTCATTCATTTTATACCCAAGTGAATTTAAGTGTTCAATCATTTCTCTTGGAAATTTTGCAAATACTTCATTGGCTTGTGTTGGGTAAGCAAGTTTTATACTATTGTGTTTCACTAAACCATCACTTAACTTTTTACCCATTTTATTTGCTTGTTTGGCATTTTTTAACCATACATCATTTGAAATGTATGCATCTAATTGAGCAGAAACAAAACGCATTTTAGATAATAGGTGTCCTGCTCGCTTCATTAAAAAAGAAATATTACCCACTAACTCTGGTTTGAAAAAGATAATTGCTTCTGCTGCGATACAACCATTTTTTGTGGCACCGAAAGATAGAACATCTATTCCTGACTTCCATGTCATTTCAGCAGGTGTACAATTAAGAGCAACTAACGCATTAGCAAATCTTGCACCGTCCATATGCATATTTAATTTATGTTTGTGTGCTACATCAGCTATTTTTTTAATTTCATCTAATTCATAAACCTCACCTGTTTCACATACCTGTGTAATACTTACTGATGAGGGTTGCGTATGATGAACAATACCTGTTCCACTAATATTTTTTTCTAATTCTTCAGGAGTAATTTTACCATTAATGCCAGTTAAAGGGATTAATTTAGCACCACCCGTATAAAACTCAGGAGCACCACATTCATCAGTATTAATATGAGCTAGTTTATGACAATAAATATTACCAAATACAGGTGTCATAGTTGATAATGCAAGAGCATTAGCGGCAGTGCCTGATGCTGTTGGATAAACAATTACTTCTTTTTCAAATATTTCAGAAAATTTTTCCTGTAAAACTTTAGAGTAATCATCATTGCCATAGGGTGCACTATCTCCTTCGTTAGCTTTCATTAAAGCATCTAAAACTTCAGGACAAGCTCCTGCGACATTGTCAGAGGCGAATTTAACTCGCTCTCTTTTTGTTTTAATTGTTGCCATAATTATTGTTTTGGAAAGTAATCTTTAAGTTCACCTTCACGGTAAACATCTGCTGTACAACAATGCAGACCTCCACCAAATGCATATGCCTCTCTTAAATCAACAGGGATTACTTCCATTCCTAATTTATCTAATTGTTCTGCTTGATATACTTCACTTTTTTCAACACACACTGTTTTAGGATCAAGCACCAATACATTCATTGATAACCAAGTAGAAGAATAACATAATGGAGGTGGTTCATTGTGTGCCGGCTGAGCACTATCAATTATTTTCCATCCATTATTTTCAAATAATTTTCTTTGTTCTTTTGGCAATCTTCTTTGAGGATTATTAATGATTAATCCTTCTTTAATAGGAGTAAAGGTTGCATCAATATGAATTGGATAAGGATCGCCTGGAAAATTTACAGCGTGTACTCTGTGATCTTTGAAATGCCTTTTAAGCCAATCTATGCCTTTAAGATTAGTAGTAAATCCATGCTGCACTACTAAATCTTTACCAAATCTTAAAACATCTGCTGCATCAAATAATGGCTCTTCTTCAGTTGTTACAAAAAACTTGTCTTCAGTCCATTCTAATCTTTTTTGAATACCAATTTTATCTGATAAATAATCTTTTCTGTAATCTGCATCCGTTAACCTTGGTTTAGGCGCAGACTCGTGTCTCATATTTGGATCGTCATTATAATATTTTTGTAATAATGGTCGGTAACATAGGTACTCAAACCATCTGCATCGATAACTCATTGTCGCCTCTAAAATTTCACTGCCTACAGTTAACAAAACATCTCGTGGAGGCATACAGCCAAACATTGTTTCTGCTTGCCAATCTGGTGTTGAAATTTTTTGATTAAAATCTATTGGGTCTGGTCTATCGACTTTAATTCCTCTTTTTTCAAGCATGTTCGAAAAATCATCTAATAATTGATTGGCTTTATCGACTGTATCTTTAGTTCTTGGTCCAAACTGACCTCGCATATCACTGTCTTCTGGAACCTTTGCATCTAATGCAGGTTCTGGTGCTGGAATACAAGTGCCATCAGCCTTACCAACAATTACATGTTTTAAAGGATCCCATTCGTTCCAACTGCTAACTATAGTCTTATCACTCATAATTTAGGATTTGATAATATTATGTTCTGGTCCAAAAGGAAACTTAGTAATATTTTCAGCACTATCTTTTCCTATAACTAAAATATCGTGTTCTCTGTATCCTCCTGCACCAGGATTACCTTCTGGTATCATGATCATGGGTTCCATTGAGACCACCATATTTTCTTCTAATACCGTATCAATATCTTCTCTAAGTTCTAGTCCTGCCTCTCTTCCATAGAAATGAGATAAAACTCCAAAAGAATGTCCGTAGCCAAATGTTCGGTATTGTAGATAACCTAATTCTGCAAATAATTCATTTAATTCATGACAGATGTCAGAACATTTAACTCCTGGTTTGATTAACTCTAAACCTCTTTTGTGTACTTTTATATTAGCCTCCCAGGCTTTCAATGATGCATCGTCTATTTCATTTACAAATAAAGTTCTCTCAAGTGCTGTGTAATAACCTGAAATCATTGGGAAAGTATTTAAAGATAAAATATCACCTGATTTTAATTTTCGATTAGTTTTTGGATTGTGTGCTCCGTCAGTATTTAAGCCAGACTGAAACCAAACCCAAGTATCCATGTATTCAGCTTCTGGATATGTTTTGGCAATTTCTCGCTCCATTCTATCTCGGCCTGCAATTGCTATTTCAAGTTCACTTTCTCCAACTTTAATATGTTTAACAATTTCTTCTCCTCCAAGATCAGCAATTCTTGCTCCATTTTTAATCACTTCAATTTCTTCTTTAGATTTAATCATTCTAAGCTTCATTAAGTCTTGTGAAACATCACTAAAAGTTGAAAAAGTAAAAATAGAGTTAAGTTTTTCTTTAATATCAATAGTTACATGATCATTTTCTATACCAATACTTTTTGGCGGTTCGTCTCTACCAATTATAGAAACTATTGCTTTTAGAAAATTATCTCTTTTCCAGTCAGTATAAATTACATTATCACAGTGAGACCTTCTCCAAGGTTGACTAGCATCAATATTGGCAGAAATAGTTGAGATTTTATTTTCTGTTACAATGCAGCCATAAGGTCTACCAAATGAACAATAAATAAATCCAGTGTAATAAGCAATATTGTGCATTGAGGTTAAAATAATCATATCAAGATTATTTTTACTCATTGCTTCTCTTAATCCATTAACTCTATTTTGATACTCCTTATCAGTGAATGGTAGTTTTGCTTTATCACCATTGTGTAATGTAAAAAAATCTGGTCTTTCCATCTAAAGTTTCTAATTTAAAGCTATAAATCTTCGGTTGGATTTAATTGTTAAACTATAATAGATGATAGACATAAAAAGAAAGAAGCCACCTATTATAGTATTGGTTGATGGTATCTCATTAATACCTAAAATTGGTATCCAAACCCAAAAAATTCCACCTATAACTTCAGTTAACGATAGCAAGGTAAGTTCTGCTGCTGGAATAGCTTTAGAGCCTATTGAATATAAAATTAATCCCATACAAACTAATGTTCCATGCAAAGAAAACAAAGCACCATTATAGCTTGAAGATAAAAATTGCATATCATTACTTAGGATTACAATTGTTGCAACGGCAAAACAGAAAAAACCTGAAAAAGCTACAGTTGTAAATTTTGGTGTTTCTTTTTTCCATCTAAGGCTTACTGAGAAAACTGAAAAGCCTATAGAAGAAGTCATACCAAAAATAAGCCCCAGTAAAGAACTTGGTTCAGTGTTTCCAAATGCAATAATTATAATGCCGATAGTTGCAATTATAATTGCTATCCAAACATTTAAAGAAATTTTCTCTTTTAAGAATAAAAAACCCAATAAAGCTGTAAAAAATGGCATTGCCGCTAAACAAAGTAAAGTTACTGCAGCACTTGTATTCGTGATTGAATAAATAAAGGTAATCATTGCAATACCAAGTCCTGTGCCACCTACAACTCCTGAAATACCAATTTTGAAATAATTTTTATAAAAATCTTTGCCCTCTTCAAAAAAAAGATAAAGATTTAAGACTAAAAAAATAGTTAATCCTCTTGTAAAGATATACTGCCATGGAACTAGATTGGGTTGATCCATGTATCTGACAACTAAAGGTCCAAAAGACCAAATAAGCCCAGCCAATAAGACAACAGGTATGGCTATCTTTTCATTTTTTAATTCATCCATGTTCAGATTATTTAATAGGTATTAATTAGGACTACAACAAAATAGCTTTCAACTAACTTATATTTTGATTAGGGGTGTTAATAAAAAAACAATCAATAATATCGCCTTTTTTAAATCTAGATTTACCTGCTGGCATTAAAGACCAGCTATTTGACTTAACAAATGATTTTATTCTAAAAGATTCTTGGCCCTGAAGTACTTCAACTTCAATTTTTCCATTTTTGGTTGTACTTAATTTACTTTTTACAAATCTGGTAAAATTCTTCTTCTTGTCAAAGCTATTTTTCAAAATTGCCTTTAATGGTTTTTCTGCATCGAGCTTTAAAATATATTCAATAAAGGGATAAACAAAAAATCTAAAACAAGCTGCAGATGAAATTGGATTTCCAGGTAACCCAAAAATTACTTTTTCTTTACCTTTAATTTTTGCAAACAATACTGGTTTACCTGGTCTAATGGCAACATTTTTAAAGTAGTTAGATAGTTTAAATGAATTTATAACACTTGGTATAAAATCAAATTTACCTGCTGACACCGCTCCTGAAGTAATCATAATATCTGTATCTGATTTCAACATTTGATTTATTTTAGATTTAAAAATTTTTTGATGATTATCTCTTAAAATTCCACCATTTTTAAAATTAAATAGAAAGTTGTTATTTAAATTATTTAAATAAGGGCCATTAGAATTTCTCACTTGCCAAAAAGGAACATTGTCTTTATTTGATATTTCATTTCCAGTTGAAAAAAATGCAATATTAATTTTCTTTTTTACAGTAATATTTTTAATACCTAGTGTCTTAAATGCTAGTAAATGATTAGGTTTAATGATGTTATTTTTCTTTAACACTAATTCTTTTTTTTTATAATCTGATCCTTGAAATCTAACATGGTTATATTTTTTTATTTTTTGATTAACTAAAATATATTTTCTATTACTATTGCTTGGGTAAAAAATAATTTGTTCAATTGGAATGATTGTATCAAAACCTTTTGGGATAATTCCACCTGTCATAATTTCTACTGCTTCGTATTTATGAATCTTTTTCTTAAAAGGTTTGTTTCCTGCTGCAATAGAGCCAATAATTTTGAATTTTTGCTTAATACCTTTTTTTATATTATTTGTGTCTTTTGCATTAATTGCAAAACCATCAAATGCTGCATTGTTGCCTGCTGGATAATGAATGGGAGAATAAATATTTTCTGATAATATTCTATTTAATGAGTTTATACTTTTTATCTTTTCATCTTTTATTTTGATGACTCCTCTTTTTAAAATGTTTCTTGAGTTTTGATAACTAATCATTGCCTATCTTTGCTTTAGCTTTTTCTAAATCTTCTTTAGTATTAATATTAAAAAAAGGATCATCTTTTTCAAAGTCCATATTAATTACTTTAACACCAACGCTATTTGCCCAAACCTCTACTTTACGTTCTCCTTTATTTAAATCTTCCTCTAACTTATTCATCAATTCTAAAGACCATAACCCAAATATATTATGCCTGGTATTATTAGATTTGATAAAAAATAATTTACTTTCTTCGGGGTGAATTTCATTAAAAAAGTCTTTTAATATCTTATTTTTAAAGAATGGAGAATCTGTTGGGAAAGTTGAAACCCACTGATAATCTTTATTATTATCTTTAATCCACTTCATTGCAGTAAAAACTCCTCCTAAGGGTCCTAAATCTTTTTTAAAATCTTCAATAACCGAAATCTTATTAGATTTTTGAAAATCTATTGATTTGTTTGCAACAATTAGAATTTCTTTAAATTCTTCAATAATTTCAGATAGGATATAATCAATTAATAACTTATCAGCCAATTTTACTTGGGATTTGTCCATGCCCAACCTTACCGATTTCCCTCCCGCTAGAACTGTGCCTAAAATCTTGCTATGATCCATTTACAAAATATAAAACATTAAAGTTTTAATTAAAGAAATATAATGGACCTTAGAATTTTAGAAATTGCTGCACATACTGAAAATAATAAAGCAGTTAGTAATTACACTCATAAATCTAAAAATAAGAACCCCTTATGTGGAGATGAAATGGAAATCAGTTTAATTGTCAAAAATGATATTGTGATAGATATGGGTTATCAATGTAAATCTTGTGTTTACTGCCAAGCATCCGTTAGCTTGCTCTCTAGACTAATTAAGAACAAGAAAATCGATGACATAAAATCTTTTATCTCATTAAGTGGCAATTTATTTGAGGGTACTAAAGCTTTATTAAGCAAAGAATGGAGAGATTTTAAAGAAATCCTAGATAAAAAAAATTTAGCAAGAAAAGAATGTTTGCTGTTACCCCTAAAAACAGTTTTAAAGGCTTTAAATTCTTAATGATAAAAATTACCAAACCTCTTTTACAAAAAGCAATAATTGCTGGTTTCTTTTCTACACTAACAATTGGGGTCTTAACGTTACTTACTTATAAAAGTACATTGGGATATTTTCTAG
Source organism: Candidatus Pelagibacter sp. (assembly GCA_016777545.1). Lineage (GTDB taxonomy): Bacteria > Pseudomonadota > Alphaproteobacteria > Pelagibacterales > Pelagibacteraceae > Pelagibacter. The sequence goes on along the minus strand of JADHRH010000013.1, from coordinate 3,982 downwards.
CTGGATCATTTGGCTCCTCAATGGTTTTATTATTTGGTTTTCCAGAAAGTCCTTTTGCTCAACCCAAAAATGTTTTTTTTGGTCATCTGTTAACTGCGGCTGTTGGGGTATTTTTTGTAAACTTTATTTCGTTACCTATTTATATCAATATTTCACTCGCAGTTGGTTTTGGAGTTTTTTTAATGATATTACTAAATGTTGTCCATCCTCCAGCAGGTGGTAATCCTATTATGGTTATAATTGGCAGCGCTTCTTATGAATATTTAATTAATCCAATAATCTTAGGCTGTATTATAATTTTATTATTAGCAATTATTATTAATAAATTTATTCTAAAAAAAAATTATCCTTTAAAATAATTTATGAGCTCTAAATATAAAGTTTTGAAATATAATCTTAACAAATTTGAAAATATTGATGACTTAGTTTCAGTAGAAGAACCTTTAGAAATTTCTATAAAATATAAAGATAAAAATAATTGGATTACTAAAATTTTATCAATCACTATGCGAACACCTGGAAATGATGAAGATCTAGTTCGAGGTTTTTTATTTAATGAACAAATAATTACCAATATTAAAGATGTTGATTCAATTGAGAGTTATGGTGAAAAAGTTGGGCAATATAATATTCAAAATAAAATTTTAGCAACTGTGAATAACTCAAAAAATATTGATATCACAAAAATAAAAAGAGATTTTATAACAAATTCATCATGTGGGGTTTGTGGAAAATCTTCTTTAGATGCATTAGAAATTATTAAGTCAAATAAAACAGATCTAAATTTGCCAAAGATAAATAAAGAGATAATTATTCAATCGCCCTCAATATTAAGAAAAAATCAGTCAGAATTTAGTAAAACTGGTGGAATACATGCGAGTGGATTATTTAATGCTAGTGGAGAATTAATCGACCTTAAGGAAGATGTGGGTCGTCATAATGCCTTGGACAAACTTATTGGCAGCACCCTTCTTGCTGGCCAAATAAGTCCCTTAGATCAATTCATCACTTGCTCTGGGAGACTTAATTTTGAGCTAGTTCAGAAAGTTTTAATGAATGATATTGGTATAATGATTGGGGTGGGTGCGCCAACAAGTCTTGCAATCGATTTAGCTAATAAATTTAACATAACTCTGATTGGTTTCGTAAAAAGTGATAGTTTTAATATTTACACCAATACCAAAAAAGTTATTGTGGGCTAACTTAAAAAAAGGAAATTGTGTCAAAGAATATTAGTAATTTGTCGGGTAGAATTGGCTTAAAAAATAATTTATTTAAGCAACTTTCTGAAAACCTTTTAAGCGACAATCCTAAAGATATAAAAGATATAGCAAAACAACACAATTTAGGTGTTTCAACTCTTCATGGTGCTGAGAGTTTTTATGAATTTTTAAGACCTTCCCACAGAGAAAAGAAGGCTTTTGTATGCAATGGTAGTGCTTGTATGTGTGCTGGCACTCAAGATCAATTAAAGAAAACACTTAAAGAAAAGTTGGGTGACGATAAAGTTGGCGAAATGTTTTGTTTAGGACATTGTTATGAAAATAAAGCTTTTCATTATGATGGTGAAAACTACGCTGGTAATGACATTGAAAAAATAGATCAAATCTTAAATGGTGAAGAGATTAAACAAGAAAAATTTTTTTCAAAAAGTTATGCAACGACAAGCTTCTTAATGGATGAAAAACTTTCTTCCTTTGATCAATTTAAAGATCAGTTAAATAACTTTTTAAAAACTGACAAAAAAGAAATAATTAAATCTCTTTTGGATTCTAATTTAACTGGCAGAGGTGGAGCGGGATTTCCAACGGGGATGAAATGGGATTTTTGCAGCAAAGCAAAGGGTGATAAAAAATATGTCATTTGTAATGCTGATGAAGGTGACTCAGGTGCATTCTCAGATAGATATTTATTAGAAGATCAACCTTTAAAAGTTATTTTTGGAATGGTCATTTGTGGAATGGTTATTGGTAGTGATGAAGGAGTTTTATATATAAGAGGTGAGTATCCAAAATCTATTGAGGCGATCAATGGATGTATTAACGAATTAAAAAAATTAAATTTATTAGGAGAAAATATATTGGGAACAGATTTTTCATTTGATCTTGGTATTTGTATTGGTCAAGGTGCTTATATTTGTGGTGAAGAAACTGCACTCATTGCTTCAATTGAAGGTAGAAGAGCAGAAGTAGATGTTCGACCTCCTTTTCCAGTAACAGAAGGTTTATATAAAAAACCAACAGTAGTTAACAATGTTGAAACATTAGCCGCCGCGGCTGGTATTTTAATAAATGGACCTGAAAAATTTTCTTCAATAGGTAATAAAAAATCTGCTGGAACAAAACTTGTTTGCCTTGATAGTTTTTTTAACAACCCTGGTGTTTATGAAATTGATATGGGAACACCAATGAGTAAAATATTTAATGAAATTGGAGGTGGTTATACAAAACCTGTTAAGGCCTTTCAAATTGGTGGACCTTTAGGTGGTGTGATCCCTTTAGGTGAGATTGATAATTTAAATTTAGATTTTCAAGAGTTTACAGCAAAAGGTTTTATGCTTGGACATGCTAGTGTTGTTAGTATTCCAAAGGATTTTCCAATGGTTGAGTATATTCATCATTTATTTGAATTTTCAGCAGAAGAATCTTGTGGAAAATGTTTCCCCGGCAGACTTGGTTCTTACCGAGGAAAAGAAATGTTTGACCAAGCCAAAAGTGGTACTGCTAAAATACCCCTTAAATTACTCAATGAATTACTAGTAACTATGCAAAAAGGTTGTTTGTGTGCACTTTGTGGAGCAATCCCTACCCCAATAATGAATATTCTTAAATACTTTGGTGATGAAATGAAAAATGATATAGTCAAGGATAATTAATGAGCTCTGAAAAAAGAAAAATAGCCTATATAGATGGAAAACCGCATGAAATAAGTGCAAATCACACTTCTATTTTAAAATTTGTTAAAAGCTACTTTGGTGAAAAAAAAGTTCCTACTTTATGTGATGATCCTAATTTAGCTCCATATGGTGCTTGTCGTGTTTGTTCGGTTGAAGTTGCGTTAGAAAAAGATGGTCCAACTAAAATTGTAGCCTCTTGTCATACGCCAGTAGTTGAAAATCAACATATCTTTACTTCTAATGAAGCGTTAACAAGCCTTAGAAAAAATATTGTCGAACTAGTTTTAACTGACCACCCAATGGAATGTGGAACTTGTGAAGTAAATAATAATTGCGAACTTCAAGATGTTGCAAATGACTTAGGTATATCAGATCATAGATATAACAGTCCAAAGCAACACAAGGGTATTACTAAAGATACATCTCACGATTATATGAGAATGAATTTAGACAATTGTATTAACTGTGGAAGATGTGTTCGTGCTTGTGACGAAATTCAAGGATCTTTTGTTTTAACAATGAGTGGCAGAGGATTTGAATCTAAAATTACAACTGATAACGATGCTTTGTTCGGAGATTCGTCTTGTGTATCTTGTGGTGCTTGTGCGCACACTTGTCCAACAGATGCTATCTCTGATGTTTTCCAATCAAAATCTGTTGCTGTAGATGAAAAAGTTAGAACTACTTGCTCTTACTGTGGCGTTGGATGTAATTTAGAAGCATCAATTAAAGATAATAAAGTTGTTGCAATTTCTACCCCTAAAGAATCTGAAGTTAACGCAGGTCACACTTGTATTAAAGGAAGATATGCATTTGGATTTTACGATCATCCAGATAGGTTAAAAACTCCTTTAATTAAAAGAAATGGAAAATTTGAAGAAGCTTCATGGGATGAAGCATATGACTTTATTAAAAAAGAATTAAATAGAATTACAAAAGAAAGTGGTCCTGATGCTGTAGCTGGAATTTCTTCTGCAAGATGTACTAATGAAGAAAATTATGTATTTCAAAAAATGATTAGAGCTGCAATTGGAACTAATAATATTGATTGTTGTGCAAGAATTTGTCACTCACCAACAGCTTGGG
>JADHRH010000012.1 GCA_016777545.1 Candidatus Pelagibacter sp. | reverse complement strand
GGCCTCATTGCAAAACTAATTAAACTTTGAAGGGTAAGTTTTGGAGGAGTGGTAAATCCAGTTCTATGATCTTTTTCTCTATTTCCAGCAACTAAAGTATCTACTGTTAAACACATGCCGTCAAAGCCAGAGGTTTTACATCTATCAATTAAATCATCCGTTATTGATTGATCCTTATGAACATAAAGTTGGAACAATTTTGGACCATTTGAGATTTCTGCAATTTCTTCAATTGTATTATTTGCCATGGTGGACATACTATAAAAAGTACCAAATTTTTCAGCAGCTCTAGCAGATGCTTTGTCTCCATCATGATGATAAAGTCTTTGCATTGCAGTTGGGGAAAGAAAGATAGGCATATTAATTTTTTTACCAAAAACTGTGACCGAAAGATCGGGCTTTCCGACGCTTGCAAGTATGTTAGGAATTAAATCACAATCATTAAATGACTCAGTGTTTCTTCGTAAGGTTTGTTCATCATCTGCTCCACCATCGATATAGTGAAAAATTGGTGAAGGTAATTTTTTTTTTGCTAATTTTCTAAAGTCACCAAAATTATGACAATTCTTTAAATTCATAAATGGAAATTAAAAATTTTTTAGAAGATTAAACATATAGCTATTTGCACCAGGGTTTTTATCTCCTAAACTTGCATTTGATATATGATTATATGACATTCCTAAATTAGTACTATCTGAAAGCGTGTAAGATAGTTGCATTTCAGTTTTAAACTCTAAAGCATGTCCTAAGTCTTTTCCATCACCTTCATGATAAATTCCTGGGGCAAAACTTGGTGTAAATTTAATTTTGTTACCAATTGCATAGTTCCACTCTACGCCTGTATATACATAAGCTGCTGAATTTTCAGTTATGAACCCTCCAGTAATAGGAGATGCATTTCCAAGAAAAGTATTTCTCTCTAAATTTTCATTTTGATGTTGGAATCCAAAGAGTATAGCTTTTTGCTTATTATCACTGAAATCAAAATTACCAGTATAAAAATTATATTGATGTTCACTAACATTTTCTTCTGCATTTATAGAAAAAGAAAAAAGTACAAAAATTACTGCTGAAAAAATTTTTATGTATATATTTTTATTCATTTTTTTTTTGAATTTTTTTAACTATTATCGCACCACCTAATAAAAATAACAACAAGGGTAATAACCACAATATATAAGTGTTTTTATTTAATTGTGGCTCATAAACTATCCAATCGCCATACTTTTCTATTAAAAAACTGTAAATAGAGTCTTCTTTTGCCCCTTCATTAATCTTTTTATCAACAATTAATTTTATACTAGATGCAAATTCTGACTCAGAGTCGTATACAGACTGACCCTGACAAATCAAACAACGGATATTTTTTAATATTTTATTTTTTAAGATATCGCTTTTTTCATCAGATTTTAACTCTGAAAAATTTGTAATTAATAAAAGTATTATAAATATCCTAAAAATTTTCATTTAATCATTAACTTAATTTTATTTACGGCTTCCTGGTCAATTGGGCCAATAAATTTCTTTATTATTTTTTTATTTCTATCTATTAAAAAGGTTTCCGGGACACCGAAAGCACCAAATTCAACACCTAAAGTACCATCTTTATCAATTAAAATTCTTGAATAGGGATTGCCAAATTCATCAATAAATTTTTTTGCATTATTAAAACTATCCCTATAATTTAAACCAATTAGTTTAACTGAATGATTTTCATTTAATTGCATTAACAGAGGGTGCTCTACTCTACAAGGCACACACCAAGATGCCCAAATATTTACAATATAATAAGTATTATCTTTAAAAATTTCATCTGAACTAACAGTTTTTCTTGAAAAGAAATCTACTGCATTAAAAATGGGAATATCTTTTTTAATGCTAGTTTTGGGCACATAAGTATTTGGATTATTCAATCCTTTGTATAAAATTATAAAACAAAAACTTAAAACTACGCCTGTAATTAATATAGTTATATTTTTTTTCATGTCCTAGTTTTAAATAAACCTATCGTTCCACCAAGACCTAATAAAAAGACAGAAATCCAAATCCATACCATAAATGGTTTTGATTGATATCTAACATTAAAATATTCATTACCTTTAACAAGATTCATTACTATAAATTTATCTTCCAATAATGTTGTTTTTATATCTGCCTCGCTAGTAACCATTAAAGGTTGATTATAAACTCTTATCTCTGGTTCTAATTCAACAACGTTTCCCTCTAGATCTTTAATTTCAAAAAAAGCAACAATTGAATTAAAATTACTCTCTCTTCTTTCTTCAATCTTTTTAAAAAAAATTTCTTCTTTTCCAAATTTAAATTTTTCACCTATCTTCATATTGGTAATCACCTCTGATGATAAGATGCCATTAAATAAAATACTCAATATTAATAAACTAAAACCAAAGTGGGCAATTGTTTGTGAACTATTATTTAATTTTTTAGTCAAAAATTCTTTAAGAGTTGTGAAAAAAAGAAAAAAAGCAGCTGATAACAAAAGAGTATAGAAAAGAATATTTGTTGTTAGATTTTTGATTATAAAAAACGTTAAAATTATTGAAATTATAAATATTATAATTATTGAATATTTCTTTTCAATTTTTGACTTGATCCATTTAAGTCTTGGGCCCAAGGCCATAAATAATAAAAAGGGTATTAAAAATGGAGCTATGAGTTTGTGATAAAATGGAGGTCCTACAGAAATTTTTTCTGATGAAATAACATCTAAAAAAATTGGATAAACTGTACCTATTAAAACAACAGACAAAAAGTACATCATAAACCAATTATTTATTAAAATGGATGTTTCTCTACTAAGCCAAAAAAAATTATTTTGATTACCATTATTATCTTTATGAAAAATAAAAAATACACCCAAAGATAAGATTATTAAAACAAACAAGAAGATTAATATAAAAATTCCCCTTGCTGGGTCGTTTGCAAAAGTATGCACAGAATTTAGTAAGCCAGATCTGACTAAAAATGTTCCACACATACTTAAGGTGAATGTTGTAATAGATAACACAACTACCCATGATGTTAATGTGGCTCTTCTTTCTAATACCGCAATACAATGTAGAAGAGCTGTTAACGATAACCAGGGCATTAAAGAAACATTCTCAACAGGGTCCCAAAACCAAAAACCTCCCCAGCCTAATTCATAATAAGCCCAAATTGAACCCAACATAATTCCTAATGATAAAAAAATCCAAGATATTAAAACCCATTTTTTTATGTGCTGTGCCCATTCTTTAGAAATATAATTTTGAGCAACTGCTGCCAGTGAGGCTGAAAATATTATAGAGGCACCAACATATCCTAAGTATAAAATTGGAGGATGTATTGCTAATGCCGGATCTTGCAATATTGGATTAAGACCAAGGCCTTCTTTAGGAATTGGAAATAAATAATTAAACGGATTTGAGGTAGTTAATACAAATAAAAAAAATCCAATAATTATAATTTGCTGAAATAGTAAAGTTAATATTCTATATTTTTTTGGTTGTGAATTTGATTTTAGTAAAAATAGAAAAATAAATAAAGTTAAAACTAATAACCATAATAACAAACTACCTTCATGATTGCCCCAGGTTCCAGAAATTTTATAAAATAATGGTTTGGTTGTATGTGAGTTATTAAAAACTGTCTCATTGCTAAAATCTGAATTTATAAAAGATAAAATTAAACTAAAAAAACTTACAATCACAAAAGTTAACTGAAGGAAAGTTAAGATTATTATGTTTGCATTAAGTTTTTTATTAACTTTATTAAAGTCTTGGATGGCTATTGTGCAGAGTAAAAATGAAAATAACAATCCAAGTATTAACGAATAATAACCTATTTGATTAGCAAACAATTTATTTAACTCCTAAAGCTTCTTTGACTTCTGGTGGCATATAATTCTCATCATGTTTTGCCAAAATTTTTGTTGCAGAAAAATAATTTTTGTCTTTTAAAAAACCCTCAGCAACTACTCCTTTTCCTTCAGCAAATAAATTTGGTACGGCACCAGAATAAGTGACGTTAATTTCATTTTTAAAATCAGTAATGATAAAATTAACTTCATTAGAATTGATAACTACAGATTTTTCTTTAACCATACCCCCTACTCTTATCTTTTTGCTCTCTATTTCTATTAGAGAATTTATTTCAGATGGAGATTGAAAATATATAACGTTCTCTTTTAATGATTGTAGAATTAGAAAAACAGTTAAAATTACAGTTGCTAGAAGCAATACTAAGAATAAAAATCGTAATTTAACCTTTTTACCATACATGGTTTATTAGTTAAATATTTGATATATTGGATAATATTTCGTTATTGATAGTTTGTTGTTTAGCAGCTTTAGCTTTTTCAATACTTAGGGAACCAAACTTTTTTGCAAATCTTTTTTGTTCTTTTGAAAGTTGCAATTTGATCACAAAATATAAAGTTGTAAAACTAGTCAATGTAAATGCAAATGCTGACCATACATAAGCTCCGTACCCATTCATTGAAATTATTTCTATTATCATAATCTATCTAATCCTTTATTTTTAAGTTTTATCAGTTCCGTATTATATTTCATCAAAAAAATGAGTAATGAAAAAAGAGCAAATGCCGCAGTCATTAAGCCTAAAGGTATTAGCATTGATGAGTGAATTGCTGTGTTAGTTGTTATGATATTTATTGATGCCGGTTGATGGAGTGTATTCCACCAATCAACTGAATATTTAATAACTGGAACATTAACTACTCCTATGATTGCAATTATAGAAGTTATTTTAACTACTTCTTCTTTGTCCTCATATATCCTCCATGCCAATAAATACATTCCATAAAATAAAGCTAACACTAGCATAGATGTTATTCTTGCATCCCATGCCCACCAAGTTCCCCATGTTGGTTTGCCCCAAATAGAACCAGTAACTAATGCTACAATATTAAAAACAAAGCCTGATGGTGCCAAGCTTTTTGCAATTAATGCAAAATTTTTATTTTTAAAAATAAAGCTTCCAATAGACAATAAAGTTAAACTTGAAAATATTCCAAGTGATATCCATGCTGCAGGGACATGTACGTACATAATTCTTACAGAGTCACTTTGTTTATAATCTTCAGGTGAAAGAATGAGTGCTTCTATTAAGCCAATTGTTAAAACAACGATAAATAGAAATAGAACATATTTTGGTGCCTTCGAAGTTATTGCAAAAATCTTATTAGGTTCAAAATATCTAAACATTTTAAAATTATATATTAAAAGAAGTTAAATTAATTCTTATTTGGAAAAGTTAATCTGATCAAGAGTGATGAGGGAGATAATGATTACTAAGAGGTATTAGTATAACACTCTTGACCAGAATATAGTTTAATATAGGCTCAATCTGTGTCTGAGGTTTGAGTAAAATGTGTTAAAAAAAAGATTTAATTAGATGGCTTAAAGTAACTAGAGCCCTTTTTTCCAGAAAATATCTCTTCAATTAATGGATGTTTAATTGGATCCTCTGAATCATCCATAAGTAGATTTTGTTCTGATACATAGGCTTCGTAGGTAATCTCATCATTTTCAGCTAGTAAATGATAAAAGGGTTGATCTTTTCTTGGACGTACATTCTTAGGAATTGACTGATACCATTCTTCAGAGTTATTAAACTCAAAATCAACATCGTAAATTACACCTCTAAACTCAAAGTGTTTGTGTTTAACAATATCACCTATTGAAAATTTTGCTTTTTGAATTGCCATTATTATTAATATGGGGGTTTAAAAACAAAAATCAATAAAAAAAATATAATTGTTTTTTTATTATGTTAATATGTCTCAAGTGAATAAATCTTTTCTTAAATTTGCAACAGACTTTGGGCCTTTAGCTATATTTTTTTTCTATTATTATAATAATGATAAGAATTTATCAGTTGCCATACCACCACTTATAGTTGCAACTCTAGTTGCATTAGCAGTTGTTTGGGTTTTTGAAAAAAAAATACCCATGATGCCTTTGTTGAGTGGTATTTTAATTACACTCTTTGGTGGTCTTACCATTTATTTTAATGATCCAATTTTTGTTTACATAAAACCAACAATTATAAATATTTTATTTGCTCTTGGTTTGTTTTTTGGAAAATACTTTACAAAAGAACCTGTACTTAAGAAAATTATGGGTAAATCAATTTCTTTAACTGATATTGGTTGGGAAATTTTAAACAAAAGATGGATGTATTTTTTCTTTGGTCTTGCATTGTTAAATGAATATATTTGGAGAACACAAACTGAAGAGTTTTGGGTTAATTTTAAGGTTTGGGGAATGCTACCAATAACTATTATTTTTACGGCCTTTCAAATATCTATAATTAAGAAGCATAAGCTTGATGAATAGAAACTTAAAATTAGTCATCAACAATCCTCATAATCAGATTACTGAGAAACAATTTTTTGAAAAGAATGAGCTTAAAGTTATTTTAGATTTATATGCCAAAATGGTCTCAGCAGGAACTTGGAAAGATTATGGTTTAAATATTTCAAGCAGACAAGTAAGTTTCAGTGTTTTTAAAAATGCCACCGAAAATGCTTTATACAAAATTTGTAAAAATTTTAAACCTAACAGTAAAAATCTGAAATATTTAATCACTGACTCTAATGGGAAAATTTTAAAAAATTCCTTTGATCTAGAAATATTACTTAAAAATACTAATTGGAAAAATCTTAAAAAGTAAAAACTATCTTCTTTGTCCAAATAATCTCAGTAACATTATAAATAAATTTATAAAGTCTAAGTATAGAGTTAAGGCGCCCATCACAGCTTTTTTACCCATTAACTCTCCTGTATCACTTGAAACAAACATGTTTTTAATTTTTTGGGTATCATAAGCAGTAAGTCCCACAAAAATTAAAACACCTAAGATTGAAATAACAAAATCCATCATGGAAGATTTCATAAACATATTAACAACTGATGCCACAATAATACCAATTAATCCCATCATTAAAAATGATCCTAGTTTTGTAAGGTCTCTTTTAGTTGTGTAGCCGTAAATACTCATTGCTCCAAAAGTAATTGAAGTAATAAAGAAAACTCTAGTAATACTCGCTCCTGTATAAACTAGAAATATTGAAGATAAAGAAAGACCCATCAATGAGGCAAAAACCCAAAAAGTTGTTTGGGCACTTGCAGCCGACATTTTGTTAATTCTAGCACTCATGTAAAAAACAACTCCAAGAGGAGCTAACATTACAACCCATTTAAAACCTGATAAAAAAATTGTATTTCCCAAACTTGTTAAAGCAACAATTGATCCATTCGCGTCTGTTACTACTGAAAGTTTAAAAAATATTAAAGAAACTAATCCAGTTAATAAAATACCAGATGCCATGTAGTTATAGACTTTTAACATGTAGGCTCTTAGGCCCTCATCCATTACTACTGTTGATTGTTGAGCTTCTTTTACTTTATTTAGTATATTTTGTTTATTGAATTCCATACCGTATATATAAAGGCTTTTACTATTATTTCAAGATACCTTATTAAGGATTAAATTAATATGAACTACAAAAAACTAGGAAATACTGATTTAAAGGTTAGCACAATTTGTCTAGGGACAATGACTTGGGGAGAGCAAAATACTCAGGAAGAAGGTTTTGAGCAGATGGATTATGCATTAGATCAAGGAGTAAATTTTTGGGATACGGCAGAGCTTTATTCGGTTCCACCAAAAGAAGAAACCTACGGTCATACAGAAATTATAATTGGTAACTGGTTTAAAAAAACAAACAAAAGAGACAAAGTCATTTTAGCAACTAAAGTTGCTGGTCCTATGCGAGCCTACTTAAGAGGAGGTGGTAATAATTATGGAATAAAAAAAATGACTGAAGCTGTTAACGATAGCTTAAAAAGATTACAAACTGATTATATTGATCTCTATCAGCTACATTGGCCTGAGAGAAATACCAATATGTTTGGAAGATTGGGCTATGAACACAAAGATAATGGTGAATGGAATAAATTTGAAGATGTCTTGGGCAATTTACAAAAGTTTGTAGATGCGGGGAAAATTAGAGAAATTGGTTTATCTAATGAAACACCATGGGGTGTAACAAAATTTTTAGAGCTAGCAAAAGAAAAAGGTCTTCCAAGAATGATGTCTGTTCAAAACCCTTACAATTTATTAAATAGAACTTATGAGGTTGGACTTGCTGAGATTTCAATAAGAGATGAAATTGGTCTATTAGCTTATTCTCCATTAGCAAGTGGATACTTAACTGGAAAGTACAGAAACAACCAATTACCAAAAAACTCTAGAATTGAAAGAGATGGTAATTTTTGGACTCGATATGAAAAACCAAATACAAAAAAAGCAGTTGATGCGTACTATGAAATTTCAAAAAAACATAACCTAAACTTAACTCAAATGTCACTTAAATTTTGTGAAATACAACCTTTTATGACAAGTGTAATTATTGGGGCAACAACCATGGAGCAGTTGAAAACTGATATAGAAAGTGTAAATATAAATTTAACTGATGAAGTAATTAAAGAAATAAATGAAATACAAACTATTTACCCTAACCCATGTCCATAATTAAAAATTTTATAATCATAATCTTTGTTGCTACTTTTATCAGTCAAGTTAATGCTGAAGAAGTAAAAAAAATGGGTACACATAAAGATTGGGAAACATATGTAATAAACTCGGACACAGGTAAAGTGTGTTTTGCTCAATCTAAGCCTGTTCTCCAATCACCTAAGGCGAACCCTAGAGAAGCACGATTATTTATTAGTTTTAGACCCGGAGAAAAAATAACCAATGAGATAAGTGTTACTGGTGGCTATGAATTTAATAATAAAAATACGGTAACAGCAACTTCAGGAAAAAATATATATAAATTTGATCTTATTCAAGAAGGATTTGCTTGGATGTCAGACCAAGATAATAAATTAGAAAAAAAAATGATCAAAACAATGAAAAGAGGATCTAGGATAATGATTACAGGTTATACTCAGAATGGATCTTCAACTATTGATCATTATTCACTATTGGGTTTCACAAAGGCATACGATGCTACTATAGCAAATTGCAGCTAAGTAGATGAAACCTAAAAAAAAAATTGTACTCGCATATTCTGGTGGGCTAGACACATCTATTATATTAAAATGGCTTCAAGAAAACTATGACGCAGAGGTTATTTGTTATACCGCAGATATTGGGCAAGAAATTGATAGAAAAAAAATTATAAAAAATGCCAAAAGACTAGGTGTTAGAAATATCATTATTGAAGATTTAAAAGATATTTTTGTAAAAGATTATGTTTTTCCAATGATAAGAGGACATGCAATTTATGAAGGTGTTTATTTATTGGGTACATCAATTGCTCGACCTTTAATTGCAAAACGTCAAATTGCTGCTGCTAAAAAATTTGGAGCTTATGCTGTTTCACATGGATCAACTGGTAAAGGAAATGACCAAGTAAGATTTGAATTGGGTTACCATTACTTTGGTCCAAAAGTTAAAATTATTGCACCGTGGAGAATTTGGAAATTAAATTCTAGAACAGATTTAATTAAATATGCAAAAAAAAATAATATTCCAATTCCAACAGATAAAAAAGGTGCTCCTCCTTTTTCTATTGATGATAATTTATATCACACATCAACTGAAGGTAAGGTTTTAGAAAACCCAAAAAATTCAGCTCCTGAATTCCTTTTTCAAAGAACAGTGTCTCCTGAAAAAGCACCTAATAAACCTTCTTTTGTAACCATAGGATTTAAAAATGGAGACCCTGCAACAATTAATGGTAAAAAATTATCACCTGGAAATTTGTTAAAAAAACTTAACGATGTTGCTGGCAAAAATGGAGTAGGTAGAGTTGATTTAGTTGAGAACAGATTTATTGGGATTAAATCTAGAGGTGTTTATGAAACGCCTGGTGGAACACTATTAATGTCAGCACATAGAGCAATTGAGTCTGTTACTTTAGATAAAGAAACTATGCATAAAAAAGATGAGATTATGCCTAAATATGCAGAACTTATTTACAATGGTTATTGGTACTCAAAAGCAAGATTTAAACTTCAAAAAATTGTCGACCTTAAAAAGAATAAAGTTAATGGCTCTGTTAAGCTTAAATTATACAAAGGTAATATCACTATAATATCTAGACAGACAAAAAGTAATGCTTACTCAATGAAAAAAGTTTCTTTTGAAGAAAATAAAACCTTTAATAAATCAAACGTAGAAAGATTTATTAACTTTCATAAACAAAAACTTCGTTCATAAGTTAATGAAAATAAAAGTATTTGCTGACACAATTTGTGGGTGGTGTTTTATTGGTCAGACAAGATTAAATAAAGCTTTAAAGGCCTTTCCTGAAACTAAGTTTGAGATAGAGCATGTTCCATTTCAACTAAATACCGACATGCCTAAAGAAGGAATTGAAAGAAACAAGTACTTAGAAATAAAGTTTGGGGGAAAAGAGTTTGCTCAACCAATGTATGATCGAATGACAGAGGAGGCCAACAAAGAAAATCTTAATTTTAATCTAGATAAGATAAAGAAAACACCCAATACTGTATTTTCTCACTTATTAATCAAATTAGCTGAACAATCTAATGTACACAACGAAATTAAAGAAAAAATATATCAATCATACTTTATTGAAGGTCTTGATATTGGAGATAAAGAAATCTTAATTAATATTGGAAAAGAATTTAATATTAATGGAGAAGCAATTAATGATTTTTTTAACTTAAAAAATATTGAAGAAGTTAATTCATATATTTCGGTCGCAAGAGAGAAAGAAATTCATGGAGTGCCCTTCTTTGAAATAGGAAAAGATTTTATTTCAGGCGCCCAAAGCTCCACAAATTTAGAAAGTGTAATAAAGTCCAATTTAAGCTAAAAATTAAAGGACAATTTAACCTTTGTTTTTATCTAATAAAAATCTAATCTATCTTTATGGAATCATTAAAAAATTGGATGAAGGATGCTGCTAACATTTTATTTGATGATAGTAAAAATGATCTAAGGTCTTTACCAAGGTCTGTTAGATTACAAATTTTATTAGTTCTGAGCTTCGTTTGGACAACTGTTTTTAGTTTATATATATTTTCTTATACAACTTTTGCATTTGGTTGGGCCGGTTTATATGTTGCTCATATTGGATTGATATTTGCAGTCTACATGACATTCAAGCATTTTCATAAAGCAGAAGCACAATCTAGTAGTGTATTCAAAACTAAAAACTTTGATCCATTTAAAATTATGGTTATTGTTTTTGTCATTGTATTCATCTTCGTATTCTCTAAAGGAATAGAAGTTTTAACCAGTCCAAACCCTAGCTCTTACTCAATTCCATATGATGGTCCATCAAAATCAGTGTTTGAAAAGTGGCTACCATTTAGTAAAGATAAGTAATGGATAAAATAGCAAAAAATTTACAACTAGTATTAATGTGCATTATTTTAGTAAGCACTGTAATTGCTGTTGGTATGGAAATTAAAAATATGTTTCTAAATCAATCTGTAATGCTAGCAGATTTACTTTTGATGTTTCTTTATTTAGAAGTCTTAGCAATGGTTCGTGTTTTTTGGAACCAGCAATCAATAAGTATAACTTTACCTCTTTTAATTGCGATAACTGCCCTAGCTCGATTTATTATATTGCAAGGAAAAGAGATGGATCCATCAGCATTAGTTTATGAAGCTATAGCTATAGTTCTGATTGCATCTGCAATAGTTATTCTTAGATTGAGACATAGTGATAAATTGGGCCTAAAGAAAAGAAAATCTAAATAGTTTAAAATGATTTTTGAAGCTTCAAGGGCTAAAGCCGTTGATCAATTAAATAATTTTATTGAACAAAATCTTACAGATTATTCAAAACTAAGAAATTTTGATTTTGGACCTAGTAATAGATCTAATATTTCTTGTTTATCCCCCTATATAACACACGGAGTAATAAATGAATTAGAAGTAATTAATAAATCTCTTAAAAAGTTTTCATTTGCAAAAAATGAAAAATTTATTCAGGAAGTTCTTTGGCGTGTTTATTGGAAAGGTTGGTTAGAATTAAGACCTAATGTTTGGTTGGATTACTTGACGGAACTAGAAAAAATTAAAAATGAGTTTAAAAATAATCAAAATTATTTGGATGCAATTGAAGGGAAGACAAATATAGACTGTTTTAATCAATGGGTAATTGAACTTAAAGAAAACAATTATCTTCATAACCACACGAGAATGTGGTTTGCTAGCATTTGGATTTTTACACTAGAATTACCATGGCAATTGGGGGCTGAGTTTTTTATGCAACATCTATATGATGGGGATACTGCATCAAATACCCTTGGTTGGAGATGGGTAGCCGGAGTTCAAACTCAAGGCAAGCATTACCTCGCAAGTGAATGGAATATAAATAAATTTACAAATAATAGATTTAAAAACATAAAACTTAATGAAAATGCCAAACCTATATCCAATGATAAGATATATTCTGTTATTAACAAAAGCTTTAAAAATTCTGAGATTTCTGAAAATAAAACTTTATTAATATTTGAAAATAATATGACATTTGAATTTTCTGATTTTAAAGAACATAAGTTTAAAAAAATTTTGTTAGTCTCAAACAATACAGATAGAACTATAAAATTAAGTGAAAAGGTGTTGAAATTTAAAGCAAATCTTTTAGAGGATCAAAAAATAAGATTAAAAGAAAAATCAATAAATTGTGAAACTATTAACATTAATGATTTAAAAAATATTACTGAAGAAGTTTATGCGCTTTATCCAACCGTTGGTGAAAATTCAAATTTTATTCAAAATAATCAATTAAAAAATATAAAATTTTTATATAGAAAGTTGGATCAGTTTTCTTGGCAATATTGTAATAAAGGTTTTTTTAATTTTAAAAATTATATTCCAAAAATTATTGCTAATTTTAATTAAAACCAACGTATCATTCCAATTATACCAGCAGTTGCGTAAAAAAATTGTAGCACAAGTATTCCCTTGTGACCTCCTCTATATGCCCAGATACCAATTAAAATGGCAGATAATAGTAGCAAGCAAAATCCTAAAAACTCTATTCCAATGTTTAAGGCTACAAACATAGAATAAAGGATTGCCGTAATAACCCCTGCCCATTCAAAAAATTTATTATTCATAATATCTTTTTAAAATTCTTATAAAGAATTTTAGAATAATTATTCATATCAGTCATATTATTTTTTGCATCTCGATCAAATTTATCTAAAGCTCCCTCACCTAATTGATCCTCTAAAGCCTGCTTATATTCTGGAACACGCCCCCATTCATTAACTGTTGTATCTTTAATTTCTATATGAAATTGAATTGCATATGCATGATTTTGGTATTTAAAAATTTGATATTTGGTTACTGGAGATGATGCTAACAAAGTAACATCTTTATTATTATCTATTCCTTGCACTTCATAAGAATGCCACTGCAAACTTTTAATTTGCTCTGGAAATTTTGAAAATAAAATATCCTCCTTTTTTTCTTTAGTAAAATTTATATCCATTATTCCAATTTCTGCTGGATTTGATTTAACTACCTTGCCACCTATTACCTCGCCTAATAATTGACACCCAAGACAAAAACCTAAATAAGGTTTTTTTAAATTAACAACAAATTCTTTAATTGCTTTTTTTTCTTCAATTAGCCATGGG
>JADHRH010000011.1 GCA_016777545.1 Candidatus Pelagibacter sp. | reverse complement strand
CATCGGCAGATGTTAAAGCTGAAACTGATATATGCTGTACGTCAGCTAATGCGGTTAAGATTGTAAATTCTTTAGGTGTCAAAAAAGTTATATTTTTGCCAGATGACTACCTAGCTAAGTATGTAGCATCTCAGACTGATGTTGAAATAATTGCTTGGAAAGGTATTTGCGTTGTGCATGATCAGTTTAATGAAAAAGAGATAAACGAGATAAGAAATAATAATCCTGGAATAAAAATA
This sequence comes from Candidatus Pelagibacter sp., assembly GCA_016777545.1. Lineage (GTDB taxonomy): Bacteria > Pseudomonadota > Alphaproteobacteria > Pelagibacterales > Pelagibacteraceae > Pelagibacter. The sequence continues at coordinate 13,936 of JADHRH010000011.1, read as the reverse complement.
ATTGCCCATCCAGAATGTCCTCCAGATGTTATTAGGGCTAGTGATTTTGCAGGATCAACTTCTGGAATGATTAAATATGTTGAGGATAATCAGCCTAAAAAAGTAATGATGGTTACTGAGTGTTCTATGAGTGATAATATTCAAGTAGAGAATCCTAACGTTGAGTTTATTAAACCATGCAATTTATGTCCTCATATGAAAAGAATTACACTTCCAAAGATTTTAGCTTGTTTGGAAAATGAAACAGGTGAAATAATTATGGACAAAGAAACTATCAATAAAGCTCGCATACCTGTTGAAAGAATGACTGCTATTGGCAGATAACAAAAGTGTCTAAATTTAAACTAAGTACCTATTATATAAAAAATAAAGTCAAGCTTGCCTTAAATGAAGACCTTTATCCAGATGGAGACATTACATCAAATTTAATCAAAAATGATAAATCTATTAAAGTTAAACTAATTTCCAATCAACCAGCAATAATTGCGGGATTAGAATTTGCAAAACACACATTTAAGCTAATAGATAATAAAATAAAATTTACTATTAAGAAAAAAGAAGGTTCAATTGTAAAAAAAAAAGATGTTATTGCAATAATACAAGGTAAGGCTGAAAATATTTTAATTGGTGAGAGAGTTGCATTAAATTTTTTGAGTCATATCTCTGGTATAGCAACTAAAACCAATCAATTTGTTAAACTAGTTAATAAGAACTGTAAAATTTGTTGTACCAGAAAAACAATTCCAACTTTAAGAATAATACAAAAATATGCTGTAAAGTTAGGTGGTGGAACAAACCACAGATTCAATTTAAGTGATGAGTTTTTAATTAAAGATAATCATATAGCAAGTTATGATATTAAAACTTTAGTTTTGCTGGCTATAAAGAATAAAAAAGGAAGAAAAATTACGGTTGAAGTTGATAATCTTAATCAACTTAAAAAAATAATAGGTCTAAAGTTTGATACAGTCTTATTTGATAATATGAATATAAAAACGCTAAAGACTGGAGTTAAAATCGCAAAAAAATACTACGAAACTGAAGCATCAGGAAACGTCAATTTAAAATCCATAAAAAAAATTGCAGCAACAGGTGTAGATAGAGTTTCTATTGGTAGTATCACTCATAGCGTTCCAGCTGTTGACTTTAAATTAGAGATTTAATTTTTTTTGATATTTCTGCTTGAGCAGCGGCCAATCTTGCAACTGGTACCCTATAAGGTGAGCATGAAACATAATCCAAACCTACTTTTGAGCAAAAATGAATACTTTTTGGATCTCCCCCATGTTCTCCACAAATTCCAAGTTTAATTTTTTTATTTGTTTCTCTGCCTTTTTTTACTGCAATTTCGACAAGATCACCTACGCCATCATCTATGGAAACAAAAGGATCTATAGAAAAAATCTTATTATCAAGGTAATCATTTAAAAATTTTCCACTATCGTCTCTACTCAAACCAAATGTTGTTTGAGTTAAATCATTAGTGCCAAAGCTAAAAAACTCTGCATGTTTTGCTATGTCATTAGCTTTTATAGCTGCTCTAGGGAGCTCAATCATGGTTCCTACTAAATAATCAATTTTAACTTTTTTATCTTTTTGAACTTCTTGTGCAACTCTTATTACTAGATCTTTCATTATTTTAATTTCAGCTTCAGTCGATACAAGAGGAATCATTATTTCAGGAAATGCTGATTTAATCTTCTTAATTTTTAAATCAGATAAAGCTTCAAAAATTGCCCTACATTGCATTTCATAAATTTCTGGAAAGGAAATTCCCAATCTACAGCCTCTATGTCCTAACATTGGATTCTGTTCATGTAACTCATTAATTCTGGACTCTATTTCCTTCAATGGTAAGCCTACTACATTTGCTACATCATTTATTTCTTTTTCTGTTCTAGGAAGAAACTCATGTAAAGGGGGATCTAGCAATCTAACTGTTACTGGCAAATCACTCATAATTTTAAATATTTCAATAAAATCATTTCTCTGATGTGGTAATAGTTTTGATAAAGCTTTATTTCTATCATCAACTGTTTTTGACAGGATCATTTCTCTAACTGATAAAATTCTTTCTTCATCAAAGAACATATGCTCTGTTCTACAAAGACCAATACCTTCGGCACCAAAGTCTCTTGCAGTTTTTGTATCAAGTGGAGTTTCTGAATTAGTTCTAACCTTCAACTTTCTGAAACTATCTGCCCAACTCATTAATTTTGAAAAATCCCCAGAAATTTCTGGTTTAACTGTTGGAACTTCTCCAAGAATAATTCTACCAGTTGAACCATCAATTGTAATTATCTGTCCTTCTTTAACTTCAATTGAAGATGTTTTAAAAGTTTTTGCTTCATAGTTGATATCAATTTCACTTGAACCAGAAACGCATGGTCTTCCCATGCCTCTTGCCACAACTGCCGCATGACTAGTCATTCCTCCTCTAGCAGTTAAAATTCCTTTTGCAGCATGCATTCCATGAATATCTTCTGGGGAAGTTTCAACTCTCACTAAGATTGTATCTTGCATCACATCATTTAATCTTTCAGCCTCTTCTGATGAAAAAACAACTTTTCCACTTGCTGCACCTGGAGATGCAGGCAATCCATTTGCTATTACATTAACTAAACTTTTTTCATCAAGTGTAGGGTGCAATAAGGTATCAAGTGAAGCAGGATCTATTCTCATTACAGCCTCTTTTTTTGACAGCAATCCTTCTTTAACCATATCTACGGCAATTTTAACTGCAGATTTTGAAGTTCTTTTTCCAGATCTTGTCTGTAACATCCAAAGTTTATTATTCTCCACTGTAAACTCTACATCTTGCATGTCTTTGTAGTGTTTTTCTAAAACCTTTAATATTTTATCTAGTTGCTTAAATACTTTTGGCATAGACTCTTCCATAGATGCTTCTTTAGCTTTAGCATCCTTACGAGCTTTTTTTGTAATATATTGTGGTGTTCTTGTTCCAGCTACCACATCTTCACCCTGTGCATTAATTAAGTATTCTCCGTAAACTTCATTAGAGCCATCAGATGGGTTTCTAGTAAAGACAACTCCTGTTGCACAATCATTACCCATATTACCAAAAACCATGGATTGTACATTAACAGCTGTGCCCCACTCTGCTGGTATTTGATTTAATTTTCTATAAACCTTTGCTCTATTACTCTCCCAAGATAAAAAAACTGCATTTATTGCTCCAAGCAATTGCTCAAATACATTTTGTGGAAATTCTTTTTTTGTTTGATTTTTAACAACTTTTTTAAAATCATTAATTAACCCCTCCCAATCACTAGCATCTAAATCTGTATCTAAAAGCACACCTTTTGTTAATTTATAATTTTCAATTAACTCTTCAAAATGATAGCTCTCCACCCCCATTACAACATTTCCATACATTTGGATAAATCTTCTATAACTATCTTTTGCAAATCTTGTATTTGAAGTTTTATTGGCTAGAGCTATTACAGTTTTGTCATTTAAGCCTAAATTCAAAATTGTATCCATCATACCTGGCATTGATACTCTAGCACCAGATCTAACAGACAATAATAATGGATTTTTTAAATCACCAAATTTTTTTCCTACTTCTTTTTCAATAATTCTTAATTCTTTTTTAATACTATTAATTATTTTGGAATTTAATTTTTTTTTATCTTTATAAAATAATTCACAAACTTTAGTTGAGATTGTAAAGCCTGGTGGGACAGGTAGCCCCATTCTTCCCATTTCTGAAAGATTAGCTCCCTTACCACCTAAAAAATTTTTAGGACTCTTTATCTTTTTAGACTCTTTAGATTTAAAATTTAATATCAGTTTATTCACTATTTGGTCTCTATGTTAGAAAAATTAATATAATTGTTAAATGTTCTACATAACATTTGTAAAAGTTCCAATCTGTTTTTTTTAATATTTTTATCCTCATCATTGACTTTTACGTTATCAAAAAAATCTGAAATTACTTTTTTTGCACTCGCTAAAACTATTAGTGTTTCCTTATAATTTTCATCTTTGTTAATGCTGCTAAAATATTTCCTTAATTCATTTATCTTTTTAAATAGGTTTTTTTCATAATCATTTTTAAAAATACCAGGATCAGTTGTATTTGATAATTCAATATCTTTATCTTTTAACTCACCACTTAATATACTTGATGCTCTTTTATAATTTATGACAATATCCTCTCCAATTTCTTTAGAAATAACGCTATTTAATGTTGATGCCTTATTATATATTTTATTCATATTATCTAAATTGTGAGAACTAACACTCGCTTCAATAATATCTCCTCTAATTTGTTTTTCTTTCATATAATATTTAAGCCTATCCATCAAAAATTCTGCTAATTCTTTTTGATGCGACTCATTAGTTAACTCAAAACCCTGGTCTCTATGCAGGGATGTTGAGTAACTGATTAAATCTTTAATTTTAAAATCTTTATTGTTATCAATTAAAAGTTTTACGACACCCAAAGCAGATCTCCTTAGTGCATATGGATCTTTTGAGCTTGTAGGTTTTTGATTAATACCAAAAAATCCAACTAGGGTATCAATTTTATCAGTAAGAGCTAAAGCTATACTAAATGGCTTTTTGGGTGTTTTGCTATCAAGACCGGATGGCAAATAATGTTCACGAACAGCGAGAGCTATTTCCTTATCAAAACCTTGTACTTCAGAAAAATAACCACCCATTATTCCTTGAAGCTCTGGAAACTCACCAACTAAATCTGAGATTAAATCTACCTTACAGATTGATGCTGATAACTCCACTTGATCTTTGCTAATTAATAATTGGTCTGAAATCATTCCTCCTAGTTTTCTCATTCTTTGGATTTTATCAAAATAAGAGCCCAATCCTTTAAAGTAATTCATGTTTTTCAATTTGGAAACTTGCTTAACAAGATTTTGGGATTTATTCTTTTCCCAAAAAAATTGAGCATCACTTAATCTTGCATCAACAACTCTCTCATTACCCGATTTTATAAAACCCAACGTATCCTTGTTATTTGCAACAACTAAAAATTCATTTGTGATCTTTCCGTTTTTATCAAAGGTTGGAAAATATTTTTGATGATGTTGCATTGTAATTATCAAGATTTCTTTAGGTATATCTAAAAATTTTTCATCAAATTTACAAACTATAATATTTGGTTGTTCAACTAAATCAGTAACCTCATCTAAAAGTTTCTTATTAGCTTCAATAGTGAAATTTTTTTTTTGAGATATTCTTTCAAATTGCTTTATAATAAATTCTTTTCTTAAAGATTGATTAATAATAATTCCTGAATGGCTAAAAAACTTTTCATAATTTTTGAAATTTTTAAAATTTTTTTTCTTATCTTCAAATTCTTTATCTACAAAGGTTGTATTGGAAGAGCTTAAATGATGGAATTTAAAGTTTAAATTTTTACCATCAAAAATACCCAATATTGATTTTAAAGGTCTCGCCCAATTTAAACTATAATTCCCCCATTTCATTGATTTCTTCCATTGAAGATTTTCAAGTATTATTGGTGTTTGCTCTTGTAATAAATTAATTGTGTTAGTCTTTTTAGAAGATTTTATATAAAAATAAAATTCACCTTTTTCTATTTTTTTTTTAAATAAGTCTTTTTTTTCTATTTTATTTGATCTTATAAAGCCCTCTAATGCTTTTTCTGGTGCACTTATAATTGGTCCTCTTATTTCTTCTTCTTTTTGTATTACTTCTTTAGATAGTCCCTCAAATAAAATTACAAGGCGATTTGGTGTTGAAAAAGATGTACTTTTTTTAAATACAATTTTCTTTTCTGAAAAAAGTTTGTGAAAACTCTCTAATAGTGTTTTACGAGCATTTTGTTGTAATCCTGCGGGTATTTCTTCACTAAATAATTCTAAAAAAAATTCAGACATTAATCTATTTGGCTACTCAACCACATTTCTGCAACTGCCTTGGTAATATCTCTAATACGTCCAATATACCCTGCCCTTTGAGCAACACTTATGGCTCCTCGTGCATCTAAAATGTTAAATACATGACTAGCTTTTAGGCATTGATCGTATGCAGGTAATGAAATTTTTTTTTCTACTAATGCCTTTGCTTCAAATTCATGCATATCAAACATTTTAAATAGATTATCTGTATTGGCATGTTCAAAATTATATGCTGAGAATTCTTTTTCAGCTTGCAAAAATACTTCTCCATATTTAATACCTTCATCATTCCACAAAAGATCATAAACATTTTTTTTTTGCTGAGTAAACATACATATTCTTTCTAAGCCATATGTGATTTCCACTGATACAGGTTTACATTCTATGCCACCCATTTGTTGAAAATAAGTGAATTGTGTAATTTCCATACCATCACACCAAACTTCCCATCCTAATCCTGCCGCACCTAACGTTGGACTTTCCCAGTCATCTTCCACAAATCTAATATCATGTTCTTTATGATTAATGCCAATTACTGACAGGCTATTTAAGTAAAGTTTTTTAATATTATCTGGTGATGGTTTAATCAAAACTTGAAATTGATAATAATGCTGCAATCTATTTGGGTTATTTCCATACCTACCATCTGTAGGTCTTCTTGATGGTTGCACATAGGCAGCCTTCCAAGGTTTTGGCCCTAATGATCTTAGTGTCGTTGCAGGATGAAAAGTACCAGCTCCAACTTCTATATCATATGGCTGAAGGATTAAACAACCTTGCTTGCTCCAATACTTTTGAAGATTCAGAATTATATCTTGAAATGATTTTGTTTTTTTATTTTTGATTTTTTCTTTAGAAGCCATATCTTTGCCAGATAGATCTTTCCTCCAAAATAGTTGCCAACTGGTCAACTTGATTTACAGAAGAAGAAAATTTTTTGCTAAACCATCCTTTTGGTTTTTCAAATTTTTTGATAACAACATCCTCTCCAAATTTTTCTTTCAAAATTTGACTAGCATCACCTAATTCATCAATTAAACCTAGTTCTTTTGCTTTACTGCCAGCCCAGAACTCACCCGAAAAAAGTTCAATACCATCTTTTTTTAATTTAGATCCTCTGCTTTCTTCAACAACATCTATGAAATCTTTATGCAAGTCTAGTTGAATACTTTTAAGTCTATCTATATCCTCTTTTTTTTCGTCTTGGAAAGGATCCAGTGAACTTTTATTTTTCCCAGCAGTATGCACTCTTCTTTCAACACCAATTTTTTTTATAAGTTCGGTGAAACCAAATGAAGAATATATAACTCCTATGGAGCCAATGATTGAGCTTGAGTTTGCGTATATTTCATCCCCCGCACATGCTATTAGATAGCCTCCTGATGCAGCAACATCTTCAGCAAAAACTATTACTTTAATATTATTCTTTTTTGCTTGAGCTCTTATGAATTTATATATTAAATGAGATTGAACTGGTGATCCTCCAGGGGAATTTATGGTAATTGCTACAGCTTTAGCTTTTTTTAGAGAAAATGCTTTTTTTATTATCTCTTCTTGACCTGCAAAATCAATACCCTGCTTAAATTTACCAGCATTTCCAATAACTCCATTTAATCTAATATGGGCTACTATTTTTTTCTTTTTAAAAAAAGAGAACATTGTTATTCCTTACAGAATTTTTGATTTAATATAAAGCCTACTTATAGTTGAAGATTAAGGTGCGTCAATTGATAAGTAATAAATATAACTGAATTATACTAACTTAATAATTATGGGCACTGTAGTTCAACTAAGAAATCAAATAAATAATTCTTACTTTCAACTGAAAGATTCTGTTGATGAAAAATTAGTTCTTGTTGAAGAAAAAATTAAATCAAAACTCATAAGTGATGTAGATTTAGTTCAAAAAATGACTGATTACCATATATTAACTGGAGGAAAAAGACTAAGAGCCTTGTTGACTCTTGGATCTGCTAAATTGTGTGGCTACACAAAAGGTGGCAGAGATATTAATTTGGCAGCTTGTGTTGAGATGATACATGGTGCTACTCTTATGCATGATGATGTAATTGATCTTGGAAATATAAGACGAGGAAAAAAAACTCTTAACTCAATTTGGGGAAATCACTCTTCTGTATTAATTGGAGATTACCTTCTTAGCAGATGTTTTGAAATGATGGTAGAGGATGGTAATTTAGAAGTTTTAAAACTTTTATCTTCAACATCGTCTAAAATAGCTCAGGGAGAAGTTTTACAACTTCAGTATAAAGGAGAAACAGACATGCTTGAGGAAACTTATCTTAAAATAATTACAGCTAAGACTGCAGAACTTTTTTCAGCGGCCACTAAAGTTGGTGCAATTTTATCAAATAGTGAAACTAAAGAAAAAGAAGCTTTGGAGTTTTATGGAAAAAATTTAGGATTAACTTTTCAAATTGCAGATGACACTTTAGATTATAATTCTAATCTTAAAAATTTTGGTAAAAAAATTGGTAAGGATTTTTTTGAAGGTAAAATTACCCTTCCAGTGATTTTATTATTTCAAAAAGTTAATTCTTTAGAAAAAGATAAGTTACAAAATATTTTTAAACAAGAAATTAGATCTAAAGAAGATTTAAGTTTTACACTAGATCTAATTAATAAATATAAGATTATTAAAGAATGCTATAAAAAAGCAGAACATTTTATAAACCTTGCATCTAATTCATTAAGTATTTTTAAAAATAATGAAGAGAAAAAAATTTTAGAAGATCTTACTTCGTTTAGTCTTGAAAGAAGTTTTTAAGGGCTTAATAGCGTTCTATTCCACTCATCATTATCATCTTTAGTAAATTTAAGCCTCTCATGGATTCTGCTATTTCCATCTAACCAAAATTCAATACTTGAAGGTTCTAAAATCCAGCCTGACCAATAATTTGGTCGTGGAACATTATTTTTATCTTTATATTTTTTTTTATAATCTTCTATCGATTTTATTAAATCATCTCTACTATCTAATACAGAACTTTGTTTGGAGGCCCATGCGCCTATCCTACTTTCATAGCTTCTAGAGTTATAATATTGGTCAGCTGTCTCATCTGTAACTTTTTTAACTATACCATTTACTCTTACTTGTCTCAAAAGACTTTTCCAATGAAAACACATTGCTGCTTTAGGGTTTTTTTTTAATTCATTACCTTTTTGACTTTCTAAGTTAGTATAAAAAACAAATCCTTGCTTATTAAAATCTTTTAATAAAACCATTCTTACTGAAGGAAAATTATTGAGATCAGATGTGGCCAATGCAAGGGCATTGGGATCGTTAGACTCTGACCTTTTTGCCTCATTCATCCAAACTTCAAATAGCTTTATTGGGTCTTTAATATCTAAAAAGCAACTATTAAGTCCTAGTGAGTTTTTTTGATTCATAATTTTAACAAAATAATCTATATAATATAGATAATGTCATTTAATACTTTTGGAAAGCAATTTCGTTTCACAACATGGGGAGAATCTCACGGTCCTGCTCTAGGGTGTGTAGTTGATGGATGTCCACCAAATATTAGTTTAAAAGAACAAGATATACAAAAAGAATTGGATAGAAGAAAACCTGGACAATCAAAATTTACCACTCAAAGAAAAGAAGATGATAAAGTTCAAATTTTATCAGGTGTATTTGAAGGAAAAACAACAGGGACTCCAATATCTTTAATTATTTATAATAAAGATATGAGATCAAAAGATTACGGAAATATTAAAGATAAATTTAGACCTGGCCATGCAGATTTTACATACTTTAAAAAATATGGAATAAGAGATTACCGTGGAGGTGGAAGATCATCAGCTAGAGAAACAGCAGCTAGAGTTGCAGCTGGTGCAATTGCGAAAAAAGTTTTGGAAAATAAATTGGGTAAGAAATTCAAAGTTATTGGTGCTGTTACGCAGCTAGGTATACTTGGATGTGATACAACTAAATGGTCAGATAAAATTATCAATCGAAACCCTTTTTTTTGTCCTGATAAGAATATAATAAAATTGTGGGAAAAATATTTATTGAATATAAGAAAATCAGGTTCTTCTTGTGGGGCAATTATTGAGATAAGAGCAAGAGGAGTTCCTGTTGGATTAGGTGCTCCCATATATTCTAAATTAGATATGGATATTGCTTCTGCTATGATGAGTATTAATGCTGTCAAAGGAGTTAATATTGGCTCAGGTATGAATTCAGCTCAATTAAGTGGAGAACAAAATTCTGATGAAATTTCTCAAAAAGGAAAAAAATTAAAATTTAATTCAAATAATGCAGGAGGCATATTAGGTGGAATTTCAACTGGTCAAGAAATTATTGCATCTTTTGCTGTAAAACCAACTTCTTCTATTTTATCAACTAGAAAAACGATTGATAAATTTGGAAAAAATACAACTATTTCTGTTAGAGGTAGACATGATCCATGCGTTGGAATTCGAGCGGTTCCTGTTGGGGAAGCTATGATGAATTGTGTTTTATTAGATCATTACCTGATGAATAAAGCTCAGTGTGGATAGTTCTTATTTTAATTTTTAACTACTTTAATTGACTCTTTAACAAAAAGAACATCATGTATCTTTTTTGAAATTTGTGAAGCATTTAAACCAGCAACATCATACATTTTTTTTGGATCATCTTGTTCTATAAAAATATCTGGTAATGTCATTGATCTAAATTTCAAACCTTTATCAAATATTCCTTTCTCTGCTAATAAATTTTTAACATGAGAACCAAAACCACCAATTGAACCTTCTTCTATAGTTATCATCAAATCGTGTTCTCTAGCACATTTTAAAATAAGTTCTTGATCTAAAGGTTTTGCAAATCTTGCATCAATGATTGTGGGGTTAATGCCTTTAATTTTAAGCTCCTCTGCTGCAATTTTACACTCCTCCAACCTAGTTCCTAAAGACAAAATACAAACTTGTTTTCCCTTTTGAATAACTCTTCCCTTACCTATTTCTAAAGTTTCATCTATAGATGGAAGCTCAAGACCAACTCCAGTTCCTCTAGGATATCTAATTGCACATGGCTTGTCATTAATGTGCACTGAAGTATTGATCATTTTTATAAATTCAGACTCATTACTAGGAGCCATTACTATAAAATTTGGTAAGGTTGATAAATAAGTAATATCAAAAGAGCCCGCATGTGTAGATCCATCTGCTCCTACTAAACCAGCTCTATCTATAGCAAATCTTACTGGTAAACTTTGTATTGCTACATCATGAACAACTTGATCGTACGCTCTTTGTAAAAAAGTTGAATAAATTGCAACATAGGGTTTATAATTTTCCGTTGATAAACCAGCAGCAAAAGTAACCGCATGTTGTTCTGCTATTCCAACGTCAAACATTCTCTTTGGAAATTGTTTTGCAAAAATATCCATGCCTGTGCCTCCTGGCATTGCTGCTGTAATACCAACTATCTTGCTATCCTTTTCAGCATGTTTGACTAGAGTATTTGCAAACACCTTTGTATAAGCTGGAAGATTTACACCACTTTTTACTTGTTCACCTGTAACTACATTAAATTTGGAAACACCATGATAATGATCACTTGCTTTTTCAGCAAATGAATATCCTTTTCCTTTTTGCGTTTTAACATGAATCATAATTGGTCCTTGATGCTTAGAGTCTCTTGCATTTTTTAAAATTGGAACAAGTGTATCCAGATCGTGTCCATCAATTGGACCAACATAGTAAAATCCCAGTGAATTAAATAGTGTTCCTCCTGTAACAGCTGAACGTAAAAAATCCTCAGCTTTACCTGCATTTGCACTAAATCTTTTAGAAAAGGCTGAAGTAATTAATTTAAAAGTCTCTCTTAAGCTAAAATATATTTTACCAGAAAATAATTTTGCTAAATAAGTTCTCATTGCTCCTACAGGTTTAGCGATCGACATGTCATTATCATTTAAGACTACTATCATTTTAGTTTTTGAGGCCCCAGCATTATTCATTGCCTCATAAGCCATTCCTGCACTAATTGCACCATCACCAATAACGGCAATTACATTATTTGACTTGTTAGATAGCTTGTTTGCCTCAGCTATTCCTAGCGCTGATGAAATAGATGTTGAGCTGTGAGCTGCTCCAAATGGATCGTATTCACTCTCTGATCTTTTAGTAAAACCTGATAAACCATTTCCTTGTCTTAAAGTTTTAATCTTTGACTTTCTACCAGTTAAAATTTTATGGGGGTATGTTTGGTGACCTACATCCCATATTAATTTATCATTTGGTGTATCAAATACATAATGTAAGGCTACAGTTAGTTCTACAACACCTAGTCCAGCACCCAAATGTCCGCCAGTTTGAGAAACTGCGTTTATCATCTCTGCTCTTAATTCATTAGATAAATCTTGAAGTTGACTCTCAGACAGTTTCCTTAAATCTGCTGGAAAATTAATTTCTTTTAAATATTTATAATCTTCAGTCATTTATTTCTTTTTAAAATATAATTCAGTGTCTCATTTAAATTATTTGATTTAAAATTATGTTTATCTAAATCACTAATTATCTTAAATTTAATATTTTCACTATATTTAATAGCATTTTTGTATCCAAGTAAACTGATTAAGGTTGCCTTACCTTTTTTTTTATCTTTACCTGTTTTTTTTCCAGCAACTTTGGAAGATCCTTGATAATCGATTACATCGTCTGCTATCTGAAATAAGAGACCAACATTAGAACCAATTTTATCAAAAAAATTTATTTCTTTTGCTGATCTATTTTTTATTATTGGAGCAACAGAACAGCAGAAACTAAATAATTTTCCAGTCTTTTTTACTTCCATATTTATAATCTTATTTTTTGAAACTTTTTTTTTTTCAAAATTTAAATCTAAATATTGTCCTCCTGCTATTCCTAAATGACCAGAACATTCAGACAATCTTTTAATTAAAGACAATTTACTACTTTCACTTATTTTTAAATAAGAGCTACTTAAAATTTCAAAAGCCATTGTTAAAAGTGAATTGCCTGCAAGAACTGCTGTAGCCTCACCAAATTTAATGTGTGTTGAGGGTTTACCTCTTCTTAAAGCGTCATTATCCATGCAGGGTAAATCATCATGAATTAATGAGTATGCATGTATACATTCTACTGCTGCACCAATAGCAATTAATGTCTGATATTTAATCTTAAATATAGAACCAATATCTAATAAGATTTTTGACCTAATCTTTTTTCCGCCAGGAAATAAGCCATATTTCATTGCAGGAATTAATTCAGTTTTTTTTTGTTTGGTAATAAATTTTTGTAAAAATATATTTGTATCTTTTGCTATTTCTTTAAGCTTATTTCTCATTTTTTTTTGTTAATATTTTATTAATTCTATTTTTTGTTTCTTCATTAATTTTTTTATTGTCCTTATGAAATTTTTTTTCAATAATATTATTTAATCTTAACAACTTTTGATAATCATCTATAGAATTTTCTAGATCTTTTTTTTTTTCTAGATATTCAATAATTTTATTTGCTTCAATTGTTAATTCTTCTAAAGAACCAGGGGTATTATCAAGTGGTAAATTTTTATCTTTCATATAATAATAATTATTAATATATGAAATCTTATCAATCAAAAATCAAAAAAGCGAAAAATTATCTTGATAATCATTATTGCATAGGTGTCCCTACAGAAACTGTCTATGGATTAGCGGCCAACGCCTACTCTAATAATGCAGTTAAAAAGATATATAAATTGAAAAAAAGACCAAAATCTAACCCCTTAATTGTTCACTATCACAATATCAAAGACTTAAAAAAAGATTGTTTGTTAAATGATAGTTTTATCAAATTGTATAAAAAATTCTCTCCTGGGCCGATTACATATGTCTTAGATTTAAAAAAAAATTCCAAAATTTCTAAAATAGTCACTAACAAAAAATCTAATTTAGCAGTAAGATTTCCTAAACATAAAATCTTTAGAAAATTATTAAAAGAGCTTGATTACCCATTAGCTGCTCCTAGTGCAAATATTTCAACAAAAGTAAGTGCTGTGCAGAGTTCAGATATTG
>JADHRH010000010.1 GCA_016777545.1 Candidatus Pelagibacter sp. | reverse complement strand
GAAGGAAACAAACAAGTGGTTGAAGGAGAACGGTTATGTCTAATGAATTTGACTATACTAAACTAAATCATGTAACTTCAGTTGATCAATCAGATCGTGAAGTACCATACAACTTAAGACAGAGTGGGCCTACAAAAGTTGAAATGTTAATTTCAACAAGAGTAAGAAAATCTCCGTATTGGCATTTATCAATGCAAGCAGGTTGTTGGAGAGCAACTGTATACAATCGTATTTATCACCCAAGAGGATATGTAAAGCCCGAAGATGGTGGAGCGATGGTTGAATATGAGGCAATTAAAAATCACGTTACAATGTGGAACGTTGCTGTTGAAAGACAAATTAGAGTTAAAGGTCCGGATGCAGAAAAGTTTACTGACTACGTTATAACTAGAGATGCAACTAAAATCTCACCCATGAGAGCAAGATATGTAATTTTATGTAATGCTTATGGTGGTGTTTTAAATGATCCTATTCTTCTTAGAATTTCAAAAGATGAATTTTGGTTCTCTCTATCAGACTCTGATATTGGAATGTATCTTCAAGGTGTTAACGCTGATGGAAGATTTGATTGTACAATTGAAGAAATTGATGTTTGCCCAGTGCAAATTCAAGGACCTAAATCAAAAGCTTTAATGAAGGATCTTATTGGTGATCAAGTGGATCTAGATAACATGCCTTTCTATGGTTTAGCTGAAGCAAAAGTTGGTGGTAGAGATTGTGTTATTTCACAATCTGGTTTCTCAGGTGAAGCTGGATATGAAATCTACTTAAGAGAAGCAACTAAATATGCTGACGATATGTGGAATGCTGTTCTTGAAGCTGGAAAAAAACATAGCCTAATGGTTATAGCCCCTGCTCACCACAGAAGAATTCAAGCTGGAATTCTTTCTTGGGGACAAGATATGGATCATCAACACAACCCTTTCCAGTGTAACCTTGGTTACCAAGTGTCACTATCTGGCAAAGGTGAGTGGAATAAAAAAGCTGACTATGTTGGAAAAGCTGCATTAGAGAAAATGGGTGCAGATCTTAAGGCTGGTCAAAAACCTTACAAACTTCAGTTAGTAGGTCTTGAGTTGGGTGGAAAACCAATTGAAGAATATGCTCCTGACTTTTGGTTAGTGTCACCTGAGAGTGGTGGAGATCCAGTAGGATTTATCACATCACCTTGGTATCACCCTGAAAAAGGTCAAAATATAGCAATGGGATATGTACCATTTGATGGAACATTGAATTCTAATGGTTTCCCTAAGGGTAAAGTTGGAACTAAGTACAAAGTTCATTTACCTGCTAAATATTCTGACGCACCAGGAACACCAGTTGATGCTGTGGTAGTGGATATTCCATTTACAGAATCTTATAACGCAAACACTAGAGAGGTCGTTAAAGGTTAAATTAATTATTTGGGGGAGACTTATTCTCCCCCACTAATAATGACAAAAACATTCCTAATCGTAGTTTGCATAATAATTGTAATTGCTTTAATACTCTTTCCACTATTTGTTTCTTACAAAGCTCAGAAAAATAGTAAAAAAAATAAATAATGTTTGGTCAATTTTTAAATATTGTTGTCAGGTCTATTAAATTAGATAAATCTCTCTACAAAGATAATAAAAACTTTGGTGAGGCAGCAGTATACTTTGCTGGTCTTATCATGATATTGGATGGTTTAGCTGGGGCAGTTGCTGCAAATACTGTTATTAAAACTGCAGTTGCAATGTCTGGCTTAACAGCCATTCTTACTTGGTTTGTGTGGGGACTATTTATTTATGTGATTGGTGTAAAATTATTTCCAGATAAAGAGACAAAAGTTTCATTTAAAAAAGTATTAACAGCTGTTGGTTATGCTCATGCACCAGGGCTTTTAAGGTTTTTTGCTGTAACTCCAGATTTAATGATCCCAATAATATTTCTAACTCAGTTTTGGATATTTGCAGGATTAATCATTTCAACAAAACAAGTTTTAAATCTTAAGTCTAATTTTAAATCATTTGGAATAGTCTTTTTAGCATTTTTAATAATTGCTTTTCTTTCAATATCTTTTGTTATGAGTAAAATGAACAGTTTGCCTATAAGCAATATCAGCTAAATTGGAAATATTGTTTTAGAAGTTTTACAAGAACTGCAAATTTTAAATCCTATTAAAATTAAATTTTGAGAAACACTTTCGTCTTCTTTTTTACATTCTTCACAAAAATTATCAATTTCTTCAAAGTCTTCTTCTACTTTACTTTTGTCATCTTTATTCATGATTTATTTAATCCTGCTTTTTTTACAAAATAAAGTCCTACTAGTACTGCAAATAATGATACTAAAACTTTATCGGTAATTAATTCATCTAAAAATATGTAGCTTAAAATAATTCCAAAAATAGGTATCAAATAAGAGACTTGGGATTGAAATATTAATCCATTATTTTTTAAAATTTTAAATCTTAACAACCAAGCAGCTCCTGTTGAAACCATTCCTAAATAAACTACTGATATTGTGGACTCTATACTGGGTACTGAGTTCCAAGGCTTTTCAAAAAAATAAACTAAAGGTAGTAAAATTAAAACAGCCCAAATTAATATAGATCCTGTTACGTTTTCATTTTTCTTTTTGCTAATTTTAAGGGTTAGAACGCCGCCAACAACATAACATGTTGATCCAAGTAAGATTAATAATGCAGAAATAAAATTGTTATCATTAATAAGTATGTCGTCAGAAAATAAATAAATAATTCCTGCGAAACCAATTAAAATTCCAAAAGTTTTAAGTGCATTAAATTTTTCATTTTTTGTGTAAAAATGACCTAATACAGTTGAGCTTAATGGTGTTGTAGACATTAATATTGCTGCCAAGTTACTTTGTACTGATTTAACACCGTAAGCTATTAGAAAAAAAGGTAAAACTAAATTTACAAATCCTATTATAGCAAACCAATACCAATCTTTAGAGAATGCCTCCACTCTTATCTTTTTGTAAAAACATAACAATAGTACTGGAATAGATCCAAAAAAAACTCTTAGAAAAGCAATTGTAACAGGGCCAAAAGACTCTGTTGCAATTTTAATATTAAAAAAAGCTGAAGCCCAAATTAAAGCTAGAATTACTAACAGTATATAATCAATTAATTTAGGTTGTCTCATTCAGTTATATTTTCAACTTTTCCATTAGTGATTTTTTGAATATTGGTAAAATTTATTTTAAATACACAATTTGGATGTCCTGCTGCTGCAAATAGCTCATTAAACCTTTCTAGGGAATTGTCTATAATAATTTCGATTTGCTTTAAATGACCAATGGGTGATACACCACCAATTGTATATCCTGTTTGAGATTTTACGTCCTCTGGATTTGCCATTGAAACATCTTTTTTGTTAATTATCTTTTTTATTTTATTCAAAGAGGCTCTCTTATCACCTGCAACCAAACAAAGTATAAAACTATCATTTGTTTTAAATAATAAACTTTTAACAATTGCTCCAACATTACAACCTAATGCTGTTGCCGCATCTTGAGCTGTTCTTGCTGATTTATCTAAAACAATAACCTCTAAGGATTGATCAAAATTCTTCAGAGATTTCTCGGCTCTTTTAACTGGCTCTTTGTCTAATAAACTCATAATTCAACTAACAATTGATTGATAATTTAACAAATAATGATGTAATTCATATGTAAAAAACGCATAGGTGTTATTAATTAATCAAGCAATATAATTAAGATATTTTTTGATAATTTAATTTAACAAAATTTAAAAAGGAGAGATCATGAGTGCCAAAAATGTACTAAAATTCATTAAAGAAAAAGAAGCAGAGTTTGTTGATTTAAGATTTACTGATCCAAGAGGAAAACTTCAACATTTAACTATGGATTCTACAATTGTAGATGAAGATATGTTAAATGATGGTGTGTTTTTTGATGGGTCATCTATCGCCGGATGGAAAGCTATCAATGAGTCAGACATGATTTTAAAACCTGATACTTCAAGAATGATCATGGATCCATTTACATCTCATAATACCTTAGTACTTTTTTGTGACATCCTCGATGCAGTAAAGAGATCTCCTTATGACAGAGATCCAAGAGGAACAGCTAAAAAAGCTGAAGAGTATTTAAAGAAATCTGGTATTGGTGATAAAGCTTTTTTTGGTCCTGAGCCTGAATTTTTTGTTTTTGATGATGTAAGAATTAACAATGATCCAAACAATACTGGTTTTAAAATAGACAGTAAAGAAGGCCCTTATAATTCAGGGACAGAATATGCAAATGGAAATATGGGACATAGACCTCCAGTAAAAGGTGGCTACTTTCCTGTTCCTCCAGTAGATAGTGAACAAGATATGAGAAGCGAATATCTAAAAAGTCTAAAAGAAGTTGGGATTAAAGTTGAAAAACATCACCACGAAGTAGCTCCAAGTCAACATGAACTTGGAATGTATTTTGGTACTCTGGTTGATCAAGCTGATAATGTTCAGTTATATAAATATGTAGTTCAAATGGTTACTCATTCTTTTGGAAAAACTGCAACATTCATGCCAAAACCAATTGCAGGTGATAACGGTTCTGGAATGCACATTCACCAATCAATATGGAAAAATGATAAACCAGTTTTCTCTGGAGATGCATACGCTGGATTATCAGAGACTGCACTTCATTACATTGGTGGAATTTTAAAACATGCTAAAGCAATAAATGCATTTTCTAATTCTACTACTAATAGCTATAAAAGATTGATACCTGGCTTTGAAGCTCCAGTGCTACTTGCTTATTCTGCAAGAAACAGATCTGCTTCTTGTCGTATACCAATTTCATTAAGCAAAAATGGAGCAAGATGTGAAATAAGATTTCCTGATGCCTCAGGTAATCCTTATCTTACTTTTGCTGCAATGCTTATGGCTGGACTTGATGGAATTAAAAATAAGATACATCCAGGAGAGTCGTTTGATCAAGATCTATATGATTTACCTCCTGAAGAAGTTAAAAATATTCCAACTGTTTGTGGTTCATTAAGAGAAGCAATGGAAAATCTAGATAAAGATAGAGAGTTTTTAACTGAAGGTGGAGTATTTACTGACGATCAAATTGATGCTTACATTGCATTAAAATTTGAAGAGATACATAAATTTGAACATGCACCTCATCCTGTTGAGTTTGAGATGTATTACAGTAGTTAAATATAATTACTGTCTAGTTGTTGCTATTGTATCTTTGTTAATTCCTTTTTTAACAACGTAATCCTGTGTGCCATTAGCACCAGTATTTACCTCTGTTCTAAGAGTTTTAAAAAAAGTTCTTTCTTTTAAAGACTTCTCCAGTGATTTAACAAGATTTTTAAATTCAAATTTATTCATATCCAATTAATACACTAGATATGTGTTATTTGCAATACAGATATGCGTATAATTAATATCAAATTTTAAAAGACTCTCCACAACCACAACGTTCAGACTCATTGGGGTTATTAAAGACAAAAGAGGATGAAAATTCTTCCTTTTTATAGTCCATTTCTGTGCCCAATAAATACATTACAGCTGCTGCATCAACAAAAACTTTAACACCCTTATCTTCTATAATTTCGTCTGTAGGATTAATTTCTTTTGCATACTCCATAACATAAGACATTCCAGCACAACCCCCAGATTTAACTGCAACTCTTACACCAATAGAATTTGATTCTTTATCTGACATTATTTCTTTAATTCTATTAGCCGCATTATCGCTTAATCTGATTATAGGATTCATTATAAATTTAACTCCAGTTTAGCAGCTTCTGACATCATTGATTTATCCCATGGTGGCTCAAACACTAAATCAAGATCCACTTCTTCTATACCCTCTACTTGCATGGCGCTGTCTTTAACTTCTTTAGGTAAGCTTTCAGCAACTGGACAGTTTGGTGTGGTCAATGTCATTATAATTTTAGCCTTATCATCTTTTACTTTAACATCATAAATTAGACCTAATTCATAAATATTAACTGGTATTTCAGGATCATATATTTTTCTAATTTCAGCTATTACTTGTTCTCTTAAGTCCATAATTTAATCTAATCTTTCAGTATTAATTTCTTCTTGAGTATTGTCAATTGCAGAAACTAAAGTATGCCATGATAAAGTTGCACATTTAACTCTCATTGGATATTTTTTTACTCCAGATAAGCACATTAATTTGGTTTTTTCATCCTCTTTTAAATTTTCTGAATTTAATTCAGGGTTTTCTTTTATCATTCCTAAAAAATCTTCAACAATTTCTTTAGCTTCATGTTCATTCTTACCTTTAATTAAGTCTGTCATAATTGAGGCTGACGCCATTGAGATAGCACAACCACTACCTTCAAAAGAAATATCTTCTACTATTTTTTGTCCATTAAGTTTTAAATAAACATGTACATTATCACCACATAAAGGATTGTGTCCTTTAGCATCTTTATTAAAATTTTCAGTTTTTCTAAGATTGCGTGGATTTTTACCATGCTCTAGTATTATTTCTTGATATAATTCTTTTAAGTTCATTTTTGGTTAAATATTTTTTTACAATTATTTATTGCATCATTAAGTGTATCTAAATCTTCTCTTGTATTATAAATTCCAACAGATGCTCGCGAACTTGCAGGTATATTTAATTTATCATGTAGAATTTGACAGCAATGATGACCCGCTCGAATTGCAACTCCATCTCCATCTAAGATAGTTGCTACATCATGTGGGTGAATACCCTCAATAGTAAAAGATAAAACCCCACCTTTATTTTTAGGATTACCAATTAATCTAACTGAGTTATTTTTTTGTAATAGTTCCTGCCCATATTCAACTAAGTCAGCTTCATGTTTCACCACATTATCTATACCAATTCTTTCTAAAAATTTAATAGACTGATCAAATGCAATCACTTGAGCTGTAGCCATAGTTCCTGCCTCAAATTTATTAGGAAGATCGCCATAAGAAATTCTATCTTTTTTAACCTCATTGATCATTCCACCACCACCTTGATATGGAGGCAATTCTTCTAACCATTTTTTTTTACCATACAAAACACCTAAACCAGTAGGGCCATACATTTTATGACAAGAAATAGCATAAAAATCACAATCAAGATCTTGCATATCTAATCTTAAATGAGGAGCACCCTGACAACCATCAACTACAACAATTATACCTTTTGAATGAGCAAGCTCTGTTATTTCTTTAATTGGTAAAATAGCACCTGTAACATTTGATAAATGTGTAATTGAAATTACTTTTGTTCTAGAAGTAATTCTTTTTTCAATTTCTTCTAATGTTACTTCACCATCATCATTAATTTCAGCAAAATTAATTTTTATATTTTTGGATTTTCTTAGAAAATGCCAAGGCACATAATTAGAATGGTGCTCCAATTCAGTGATAAGCACTTCATCACCATCTTGTAAATAATTTTGACCCAATATATTTGCAACTAGATTAAGAGCTTCTGTTGCACCTTTGGTAAAAACAATTTCATTTTTATCCTTAGCATTAATAAACTTTTGAACTGAAGTTCTTGTGTTCTCATATAAATTAGTAGCAGCAACTGCAAGATAATGAACACTTCTGCCTACATTAGAAAATTCTTTACTATAAAATTCATTAATTCTATCTATTACAACTTTTGGTTTTTGAGAAGAATTTGCACTATCTAGATATACTAAATCATTATTTTGAATTTTTTCATCAAAAATAGGAAACTCTTTTTTTATCTTGTCTATATTCATTCTTTAAGTCCAATAATGTTTTTTATTAAATTTTTTATTTCAGAGTCAGTTATTTTTTCTATTACATCTAGTAAAAACCCATTAATTAAAAGTTCTCTTGATTGTTGATAATCTAACCCCCTAGACATTATATAAAATATAGAGTCCTCATCTAAACTACCTGATGCTGAACCATGTGAACATTTAACATCATCTGCATAAATTTCTAATTCTGGTTTTGCATTAAATTCAGATGCTTCATTTAATAAAATTGCTTTACTTAGTTGATATCCATCTGTTTTTTGTGCTTCTGAATTAACAAATATTTTTCCCTGATATACAGCTTTAGAACTATCGTTTAAGACACTTTTAATTAATTGATAGCTTTTAGTATTTTCTGTCAGGTGATTTATGGTAGTTCTAACTTCATGGTGTCTATCATTAGAAAGTGAAAAAATACCATTTATAAATGCTGATGAATATTTTCCATTTAAATTACAATTAATCTCATTCTTAAAGAAATGTGATCCAGATGATAAAATAAATGTTTCTGATAAACTGTTAGCAGCTTGTTCAATATTATTAAAAGAATATTTTACATTCGTATTTTCTATTTTATCAATTTTATAATTTTTTAAAATTGCATTTTGTTTTAAATCAAAATTATAAAAAATATTTAAAAAATTTTTTTCTGAATTATCATTAAATAAGTCTATTAATCTCAAGGAGCTATTTTCTTCTAGCTGAAAATCTAAGCTTAAATTTATGTTTTTGGACTTAATCTTATCATTCGTTAAATGATAAATTATTAAAGGTTTTTCTAGTTGATAATCTTTTTTAATTAAGATTTTATAAGATTTATTGGTAAAAGCCTTATTTAAATCAATTAAAGAGTTAAAGTTATTTGACCTGTTGTCAATTTCTGGCTCATCAATTATTTTTATCTTATCTTTTTTTTCATAATCAAAATCAATTTTTTCAATTCTGCCATTTACAAAAACGATCTTGTTGTGCTCTAGCCCATCAATAAATACTGATGTTTCAATCTTATTTGATAATGAATAATCATTATAAAAGCTTAGATCACCAATATTTTTTTTAATTATTTGATTTAAATCAGAAAATTTCCAATTTTCATCTCTTCTATTTGGAAAACCTGTTTTTATAAATTCATTCAAAGAGTTTTGTTTAAGTTCAATATCTCTTTTGGTAAAACTTGAAGTTTTTATAATATTATCAAAATCTATTTGAAGTTGTTCTTTCATTAAATTAAAAACTTTCATATCCTTTTTTTTCTAGTTCTAAAGCTAATTCTGCTCCACCAGATTTAATAATCTTTCCATCTTTCAATACATGCACAAAATCAGGTTTAATATAATCTAGTAGCCTCTGGTAATGGGTAATTATTAGAAAAGAATTTTTCTTATCCCTTAAAGTATTCACCCCATCAGCAACAATTTTTAAAGCATCAATATCTAATCCAGAGTCGGTTTCATCTAAGATTGATAACTTTGGTGCTAACAATGACATTTGCAAAATTTCATTTTTCTTTTTTTCTCCACCAGAAAAACCAACATTTAATTGTCTATTTAGTTTTTCTTCATCAAACTTAAGTTCTTTTGCTTTTTCTTTTACTAATTTTAAAAACTCGATAGCATCAAGCTCCTTTTCACCTCTTGCTTTTTTTACTGCATTTAATGAAGTTTTTAAAAATATATTTGTATTAACTCCAGGAATTTCTAAAGGATACTGAAATGCTAAAAAGATACCTTTGTGTGCTCTTTCCTCTGTTTCTAAATCAAATAAATTTTTATTTTCAAAAAGAACCTCTCCTGAAACTTCATATCCTTTTTTACCTGATAAAATATTTGATAATGTACTTTTTCCAGATCCATTTGGACCCATTATAGCATGAACTTCTCCTGGGTTTATTTCAAGAGAAAGTCCTTTTAAAATTTCTTTACTATCTATCTTTGCATTTAATTTATTTATCTTTAACATTACCCAACACTTCCTTCCAAACTAATGCCAACTAACTTTTGGGCTTCAACAGCAAATTCCATCGGTAACTGTTGCAATACCTCTTTACAAAATCCATTCACTATTAATCCAACTGCTTCTTCTTGACTCAAGCCTCTTTGCTGACAATAATGAAGTTGTTCCTCACTTATTTTTGAAGTTGTTGCCTCATGAGCAATATTTGATTCTGAGTTTTTGTTTTTAATATACGGTACTGTATGTGCTCCACACTTATTACCCATTAACAATGAGTCACATTGAGTATAATTACTAGAATTTGATGCTTTAGAGGAAATATCAACTAGACCTCTGTAAGTCATATCTGAAAATCCTGCGCTTATTCCTTTTGAAATAATTTTACTCTTTGTATTTTTACCTAAATGGATCATTTTTGTACCTGTGTCAGCTTTTTGATGGTTATTTGTAATCGCAATTGAATAAAACTCTCCAATTGAATTGTCCCCTTTTAAAATACAACTTGGATATTTCCAGGTAATAGCAGATCCTGTTTCTACTTGTGTCCATGAAATTTTAGAATTTTTACCTTTGCACAATCCTCGTTTAGTAACAAAATTATATATTCCACCTTTTCCATCTTTATCACCAGGATACCAATTTTGAACTGTAGAATATTTTATTTCAGCATCATCTAGTGCTATCAACTCTACATTAGCAGCGTGCAATTGATTTTCATCTCTCATAGGAGCTGTACAACCTTCTAAATAACTTACATAACTTCCTTTATCTGCAACAATTAAGGTTCTTTCAAACTGACCTGTATTTGAGGCATTAATTCTAAAGTAAGTAGATAGTTCCATCGGACATCTTACGCCTTCAGGTATATATGCAAATGAACCATCAGTAAAAACAGCAGAATTAAGAGTTGCAAAAAAGTGATCAGTTGTAGGAATTACAGATCCTAGATATTTCTTAACTAGTTCAGGATGATTTTGAATAGCCTCCGATATAGGACAAAATATAATTCCTAGCTTAGACAGTTCTTCTCTAAAAGTTGTGGCAACTGAGACCGAGTCAAATACTGCATCAACTGCAATACCATTTAATCTTGCCTGTTCTTGAAGTGGGATCCCAAGTTTTTTATATGTTTCTAAAAGTTTTGGATCTAATTCGTCTAAACTTTTAGGTTTATCATCCATACTTTTTGGTGCTGAATAATAATATAAATCTTGATAATCAATTTTTGGATACTTAGGTTTTTGCCAATCTGGTTCTTTTAATTGTTTAAATCTTTCAAATGCTTTTAATCTAAAATCAAGCATCCATTTAGGTTCTTTTTTAATATTTGAAATAAATTTAATTACTTCTTCATTTAAGCCTTTGGGTGCTGTTATACTTTCAATGTCAGTTGAAAATCCATATTTATAATCTTTTAATTTTTCTATTTCTTTTTCTCTAGCGTCCATTTTAATGTCTACTTTCTGATGAGTTGCTTATAAGGTCTTTTAAATTTTTTTGTTCAAAAAAATGATTGATATGGATTTCAAGTTCGTCCCATAAATTATGAGTGATGCATTTTGTGGTCTTACTATTGCATCCCTTTTTAGACTCCTTCTTGCATTGAACAGTTTTAACTTCTTCATCTACAGCACTAAGTATGTTTGCTAATTTAATTTCTTCTGGTTCTTTGTTTAAGATATAACCTCCATTAGTTCCTCTAATGCTTTTTACGATATTATATTTTTTTAACTTAGAAAAAATTTGCTCTAAAAAATCCAAAGAAATTCCTTGTCTTAACGATATATCTCTCAAAGGTACTGGATTAACGCTATTGAACTTAGCAAGGTCAGCTAAAGCCATTACCGCATATCTACCTTTTGATGTTAATTTCATATTTACCCTTATTTAAGAAGGCTTTTTATATAAACTTGACCAAATTAGTCAAGTATCCAATATGAAAAAAAGATAACATATTGTCGCTTAGTTATGATAAGTGTATTTTTTTTTGAGAATAATAATCAATATCATTTATGGATAACAAAATAGTAGAAGTTTTCATACCTGGGCCTGCTGGAAGATTAGAAGCAAAATATTATAAAAGCAATAAAAGCACTTCACCAATAGCGTTGGTGCTTCAGCCACATCCTCAATATGGTGGAACAATGAACAATAAAGTTGTTGTTGATACATTTCATACATTTATGGAAAATGAATTTTCAGTTTGTAGAGTTAACTTTAGAGGTGTTGGTAAAAGTGATGGTGAATTTGATAATGGCCAAGGAGAATTAGCTGATGCAGCAGCAGCACTAGATTGGCTTGAAAGAGAAAACTTTGATAATTCTCAATGTTGGGTTTCTGGATTTTCTTTTGGCTCATTAATTGCAATGCAATTATTAATGAGGAGACCTGAAATAAATAGATTTATTGCAATATCTCCTCAGCCAAATGTATATGATTTTTCATTTTTATCTCCTTGTCCAACTTCTGGATTAATGATCTATGGAAAAAAAGATGAACTAGTTCCAGTTGAACATATTACTGAACTTGATAAAAGATTAAGTGCTCAAAAAGGAATTAAAGTTGACTTTCAAGTTATAAGTGATGCTAATCATTTTTTTTCAAAGACTGAAGATATTTTAATGAAACATTTAGATAAATATATTAAAAAAGAGTCTGCTTTATTTTAAAGTTAATAATTCTTAACTAAAATTCCACCAGTGCAAGATTTTTTAACGTTTGTTGTTTTAACAAATGAAATTTCCTTTTTAAGTAATGATCTTATTGCAAGATATGCAAAAGCCTGTGATTCTATAAAATCGCCATTAATATTATAATCGTCAATTAAATCTAAATTAATATTATTTGGTAGTTTGTTTCTGATATTTTCAATTAGTGTTAAGTTTCTTCTTCCACCACCACAAACTAATAAATTAATCTTATTAGTTTTATCTTTTATTGCGTTTTTACTTATTGAGTCACAAATAATTTCACTAGTAAATTTTGTCAAGGTTGAGAGTCCATCTTCATAAGATAAACCTCTAACAAAACTTAAATCAAAATCTTTTATATCAAATGAGAGATTTTTATTTTTGTTTATATTTTCAAAATTTTCAGTAGCTTGGTTCAAGATGATTTCATCTATTTTTCCAATACTTGCTGCCTTGCCATTTAAATCATATCTATAACTAGTATGCTTTCTAACCCATTCATCTAATAAACAATTACCAGGCCCTATATCATAACTTATCAGATCATCATTTTTATTTGATGTTATGATAGTAATATTTGCTATGCCTCCAATATTTAGAATAAAAACTGGTAGCTCAATTTTATTTTTATTTATTATTAAATTATGAAAAATTGGTGCAAGTGGGGCGCCTTGACCACCATTCGCTATATCATTAGCCCTAAAATTATAAATTACATCTTTTTTTAAAAGATTAGATAATAATGACCCATCACCTAATTGTTTTGAAATTTTTTGGCTTGCATCATGAAATATGGTTTGACCATGAAAACCAATTAAATCCACCTCATGATCACTTTTATTAATAATCTTATTGCAAATTTCTGCATGATATAAAGTGATTTTTCTCTCAATTTCACTTACTAATTCAGAATTAACAATTATATCATTAGCAGAATTAATCTTGTTTCTTAAATTTACTAAATCTTTATATAAAGCCTGATCATATTCAAAGAATTCATCAAAAGTTGACTCATATTCATTTTCCCCATCCGATCTAATAATTGAAGCATCAATCCCATCCATTGAAGTTCCACTCATTAAACCTAAAGAGGTGTAAAATTTTTCCATTCTTAATTTTTAAATAAATATTGTATATTCTTGATAGCATATTTATGAATATTTTTTTAAAAGAATTTAAAGAAAGAGGTTTTTTTTACCAATGTACTGGAGAAGAAAATCTATCTCAATTACTTGATAAAGAAAAAATTAATGCTTACATTGGTTTTGATTGTACAGCTGAAAGTCTTCATGTTGGAAGCTTGCTTCAAATTATGTGTCTTAGATTGCTGCAAAAACATGGCCATCGTCCTATAGTGTTACTGGGTGGAGGGACAACTAGAATTGGAGATCCATCGGGAAAAGATAAAACTAGATCTATTTTATCAGAAGAAGAAATTGAAAAAAATATTAAGAATATTGAAAAAATATTAAAAAATTTTTTAACTGATACTAACCCAAAAACAAAACCTATATTCGTAAATAATTATTCTTGGCTAAAAAACTTAAATTACATTTCTTTTTTAAGAGATATTGGAAAACATTTTACAATAAATAAGATGTTAAGTTTTGATAGTGTTAAAACTAGATTGGAAAGAGAGCAATCTTTGAGTTACATGGAATTTAATTATATGATTTTACAAGCATATGATTTTCTTGAACTGAATAAAAAAGAAAATTGTATGTTGCAAATTGGTGGTTCTGATCAATGGGGAAATATTGTAAATGGTGTTGAATTAATTAAACGGTATTCTAATAAACATGTTTATGGTCTCACTACACCTTTAATAACTCTAGCCTCTGGAGCAAAGATGGGAAAAACAGAATCTGGTGCTGTTTGGTTAGATAAAAGATTTCTTTCTGGTTATGATTATTGGCAATTTTGGAGAAATATTGATGATCGTGATGTTTTAAAGTTTTTAAAAATTTTTACAGATATTACATTGGAAGAAATTGAAACTGTTAAAGATAAAAATATAAATGAATTAAAAATTTTATTAGCAAATAAAACTACTGCTATGCTACATGGTGATGAAGAAGCAAAAAAATTTGAAGAAACAGCAAAACAAACTTTCGAGGGTAGAGTGCTGGGAGACAATTTACCAACTATTCAAATAATGAAAAAAAAATTAGACAATCAACTTAACATCATAGATCTAATAGTTATGTCTAAGTTAGAGAATTCCAAAAGTGAAATTAGAAGATTAATTAAAGGAAATGGCGTTAAGATTAATAATCAAACTATCTCTGATGAAAAAATGCTTATCTCTATAACTTTGTTTAAGGATAATTTAATTAAACTCTCTTTAGGTAAAAAAAAACATATAAAAGTTGAATTAATTTAGTTTTTTTTTAATTTTTCTAGAGTTCTTGTAATAAATCTTGGTGTTAAAGTTTTGATTGGATTTACAGTAGTGGATAAGTCTTTTGGTGGTCCTTTAATTTTAAAACTTACTCCAAATACACCCTCTCCGACCTTATCACCAATCAACAAATCTCCTATAATGGGTATTGAAGCTATGTTTCTATTTATCGTTGTCGCTGGCACTAGAGTTCCACGTAGACTTACTAATTTTTTACTTTCTATATAACCATCCATCAATATTGATACTGCTGGGCCTATGGCATAAATTTCTTCAATGGTAGTGAGGTCTTTTTTATTTGAAAATCTCATCTCAAAATTTGTAAATCTTATTCC
>JADHRH010000009.1 GCA_016777545.1 Candidatus Pelagibacter sp. | reverse complement strand
TATGTCAATTTATATAGATACACAAAAATTAGATAAAAATATATTTTTTGATTATGAGATATCAAAAGGTCGTGGAGATATTACAAAAGTTAAATTTAATAAAAAGAATATTTATATTATAGATGAAAGCTATAACTCTAATCCGTTATCATTAAAATCTGCTATAAAAAATTTTGATGAATTAAAAATTGATAACTCTAAAAAAAAATTAATACTGGGTGATATGCTGGAGTTAGGAAATTATTCAAAGAAGCTACACATAGAGGCTGGTAAAGATATCAACAAAACTTCTCTTAAAAATATTAATGTAGTAGGCAAACATATTTTATATACTTATAAAAACCTTGATAAACACCGTAGAGGGGTTACTTTGAAAGATAAGTCTAAAATAATTGGTTTGATAAAAAATGATTTAAATAATAATGATTATTTAATGATTAAGGGTTCAAACTCTACTGGACTTAACAATCTAGTTAATAAATTAAAAACTGGTAAGTTTAATGCTTTATAGTCTTATTACTCAATTAATTGACCAATATAGTTTTCTAAATGTATTTAAGTATTTAACATTTAGAACGGGGCTTGCAATGTTTACATCAATGTTTGTGGTTTTATTAATAGGCACTCCTTTTATTAAATTTTTTTCAGCAAGAAAAATCTTAAATCCAATAAGAGATGATGGTCCTACTGAACATATAGTTAAGAAAATTGGAACACCAACAATGGGGGGTGTTTTAATTTTACTTGGACTATTTTCAGGAATATTACTTTGGGGTGATCTATCAAATTATCATATATGGTTTTTATTATTTATTGTTACAGGGTTTGGGCTATTAGGTGCATATGATGATTATAAAAAAATTAAGTTTAAAAATTCATCTGGTGTTTCATTTAAATTTAAGATTATTTCTCAAATTTTAATAGCCATTGTTGGAATTTATGGTTTAACTCAATTATCTCAAAACACTGAACTTACAAATTTATATTTTCCTTTTTTTAAAAATTTAATTATTAATCTTGGATGGTTTTTTATTCCATTTTCAATTTTTATAATTGTTGGATCCTCCAACGCAGTTAATTTAACAGATGGTTTAGACGGCTTAGCAACAGTGCCAGTGATATTAGTTGCAGCATGTTTTGCATTTATTAGTTACGTAACGGGCAATATTGTATTTTCTGAATATTTAAATATTCCCTATCTTGAAGGTATGGGGGAAGTTTCAGTTTTTTGTGGATCAATTATAGGAGCTTGTTTAGGATTTTTATGGTTCAATGCTCCACCTGCTAAAATATTTATGGGTGACACTGGTTCATTAGCATTAGGTGGATCTTTAGGGGCAATTGGTATTATTACTAAACATGAGATTGTTTTAGCAATAACAGGAGGGTTATTTGTACTAGAAGCTGTATCAGTTATAATCCAAGTATTTTCATTCAAACTTACAGGTAAAAGAATTTTTAGAATGGCACCTATACATCATCATTTTGAAAAAAAAGGTTGGGCAGAATCAACAGTTGTAATTAGGTTTTGGATTATATCAATAATCTTAGCAATGATTGGATTAGCGACATTAAAACTTAGATAATGTTAAATCTAGAAAAAAACTTTTTAAAAAAAAGAATACTGATTTATGGTCTGGGTAAAAGTGGTCTATCCACTTATAGTTATTTAAAAAAAAATAATATTATTAGTTTATATGATGATCGAATAATTACTAAAAAAAATATAAAAGATACTTACACAACATACAAAGAAATAATTAAAAAAGAATTTGACTGTATTATAATTAGTCCAGGAATAGATATTAATAATTGTAAATTAAGTAGATTTTTAAAAAAAAATTATAAAAAAATTTATACAGATTTAGACATTTTTTATAGTCGATATGCTTTTAATCAAAAAATAACTATTACAGGAACAAACGGAAAATCAACTACCGCTAAGCTTTTGTACGATATATTAAAGGATCAAAAAAAAGATGTTCGTTTAGTTGGCAATATAGGAAATCCAGTTTTACTTGAAAAAAAGATCAAAAAAGACACTTTATTTGTAATAGAAGCTTCATCCTATCAACTAGAATACAGCAAGTTATTTAAAACAAATATATCTTTAATCTTAAACATTTCACCAGATCACCTCGAAAGACACAAGACTATAAATAAATATGTAAGTGCTAAATTTAAATTAATAAAAAATCAATCTAAAAATGATATTGCAATTTTAAATACAAAAAATTTTTATATTAAAAGAAAATTAAAGCAAAAAAAATTTGCACCATCAATTTTGAAAATAGAAAAATATATAAGTGATAGGTTTATTAAAAAAATTGATAATCATTATTTTGATACAGATGGTAATAAAGAAAATTTGACATTTGTGCTAAAGGTTTCAAAGATATTAAAGTTAAAGAATAACTTGCTATTAAAATCATTAAAAAATTTTAAAGGACTAAGTTTTAGACAAGAAATAATTCATAATTCTAAATTTTTAAAAATTATTAATGATTCTAAAGCAACAAGCTTTTCTTCATCAGAAAAATTATTGAAATCATTAAAAAATATTTATTGGATAATAGGTGGTTTACCTAAAAAAGGAGATAAATTTCTACTTAAAAAAAACGATTGTAAAAAGATCAAATTATACATTTTTGGTAAAAATCAAAAATTTTTTATTAATGAATTAAAAAATAAGATGGTGTTTAAATCATTTTTAAATTTAAAGAGTCTAATTGCTAAGGTTTTTTTAGATATTAAAAATGAAAATAATTTTATTAAAAAGACAATTCTTTTTAGTCCAGCCTCTGCATCATTTGATACTTTTAAAAACTTTGAAGAAAGAGGTAGATATTTTAATAAACTTATTAAAAATTATATAAAATGATAAATAATAGTTCGCTCAACTCAATATATTATAACTGGTGGAAAAATATAGATAAAACAATTTTTTTATTGATAATAATTTTGTTTAGTTTGGGTTTATTTTTTTCTTTAGTTTCAACTTCATTAATTGCTTCTGATAAATTAGATACAAATAATTATTTTTTCTTTTTTAAACATTTGGTATATATTTTCATTGGCTTGTTGACCTTAGTGTTTTTCTCTTCTCTAAGTGAAAAGAATCTTTTTAGATTCTCTATTTATCTTTTTTTTATTACTTTATTTTTTTTATTTTTAGTGCCAATTTTTGGTACTGAAGTTAAAGGATCAAAAAGATGGTTAAATCTTTTTTTTCTTCCTCAATTTCAACCAATTGAATTACTAAAACCATTTATAATTATTTTTGTGGCAACAATTTTATGTAGTGAAAAAAATTATAATATTTATATCAAATACTTATTGACTATTATCTCTATTATCCCAACTGGGTTGCTATTAATAATGCAGCCTGACATAGGACAAACACTTTTAGTGTTTTTATCGTGGGCAATATTAGTTTTTGTATCTGGCATAAACTTATTATTCATTTTATTATTTATAAGTCTTTCTATTATAAGCCTGCTATATGTAGTTTTTTTTATCCCAAAATTTATTTATATTAAAAGTCGTATACTCTCTTTCTTCAACCCTGATGGTGGAACCCATAATTTTCAATCTGATAAAGCTATAGAAGCAATTAGTAGTGGTGGCTTTTTTGGTAAAGGAATAGGAGAAGGTACCTTAAAAACAAGAGTTCCAGAGGCTCATACCGACTATATAGTTTCAGTTATCTCAGAGGAGTTTGGTGTTATTGCAATAATATTTTTATTAATTTTATTTTTATTTTTTATTTACTCTGTTTTTAAAAAAATTTATTTAGAAAAAAGTGAAAAAAATAAACTAGTGCTAACTGGAGCAATAAGTCTAATAATTTTTCAAGCATTAATACATCTTGGCGTGAATATAAGACTATTTCCCACAACTGGAATGACATTGCCATTTTTAAGTTATGGGGGTTCTTCAATTATAGGAGTTTCTATATTATCTGGAATAATTTTAAATTTAACAAAAAGAAAAATTAATTAAATGAATAAAAAAATACTAATTAGTACTGGCGGATCAGGAGGCCACGTTATACCCGCAACCATAATATATAAACATTTAGAGGACAATTTTGATGTTTCAATGACATCTGACTTTAGGGGTATCAAATTTTTAAACAAAGATGAGTACAATTTAAAAATATTTAATGTGAGGCCAATTTCAAAAAACTTATTAATAATACCACTTGATTTTATTTTTATGATATTTTTGATTTTTAAATCAATTTCTTTTTTAAGAAAAAATAAAATTGATACATTAATTTCGACAGGCGGATACATGTCACTACCCTTATGCTTAGGATCTAGAATTTTAAATATTAAGCTGTTATTATTTGAACCAAATATGGTTTTAGGTAGATCAAACAAATTTTTTTTAAGTTACTGTCAAAAAATATTTTGTTATTCTAATAATATCAAAAAATTTCCTATTAAATTTAAAAATAAAATTAAAGTAATTCCAGCATTATTAAGAAAAAATTTTTATAATAAGAGAGATTACAATAAATCCTTAGATACAATTAATTTGCTTATAATAGGTGGTAGTCAAGGAGCTAAAATATTTGATGATTTAGTTAAAAATGCAATTATTGAATTAGCTAAAAAATATAAACTAAAAATTTACCAACAAACTAGTTCTATTAACTTTGAAAGTTTTAAAAAAACTTACGAGGATAAGAATATTCAATGTGAATTATTCAATTTTAACGATGATGTCATAAATTTTATGCAAAAAACAGACCTATGCATTACTAGAGCAGGAGCATCAACATTAGCTGAGTTAAATTTTACTGAGACTCCATATTTAGCAATACCTTTGCCAACTGCGAAAGATAACCATCAATTTGAAAATGCACATTTTTATAATAAACTTGGCTTTAATTGGTTGTTAAATCAAAAAGAAATAGATGAGAAAACATTACTCAATAAACTAATTAATATTATTGATAATAAAGAAGAATATCTTGTTAAAAAAAAGAACATGAAGGATTTTAACTATGAAAACACATGGAATAATATAAATCTGAAAATTATATCTGTTATTAATGAAAATTGAATTAGCTAAAACTGAAATTATACATTTTGTTGGTATAGGGGGTATTGGAATGAGTGGCCTTGCACTCATTATGAAAAGGATGGGATTTAATGTTCAAGGGAGTGACGTCCTTGCAAATAAAAATATTGAAAGATTAAAAAAAGATAAGATCAAAATTACAATTAGTCATACTAAAAAAAATATAGCAAAAGCAACAATTGTTGTCATTTCGTCAGCTATTAAAAATAATAACCCTGAATTAATTGAAGCCAAACTAAAACAATTACCTATTTATAAAAGAGGAGAGATGTTGGCAAATATAGTCTCTTTAACAAAAAATATAGTTGTTACCGGTTCACATGGAAAAACAACAACTACATCTTTATTAGCCTCAATATTTTCAAAGACAAAATTGGACCCAACAATTATTAATGGAGGTGTCCTTAATGCAATAAAAAATTCTGCAAAACTAGGTAAAAGTGATTGGTGTATATTAGAAGCTGATGAGTCAGATGGTAGTTTTATACATGTGCCACCAACTTATTCTATAGTAACAAATATTGATCGTGAGCATATGGATTTTTATAATTCAATGAAAGATCTTAAAGAATTATTTATAAAATTTATCAATAAGGTCCCTTCGTTTGGGAAGTCTTTTATTTGTATAGATGACAAGAATAATAAAGATTTATTAAGTAAATTAAAAATGAAGAATTATTATACATATGGAACTGATAATAAATCAAATTTCTATATTAAGAATATAAAACAAGAAAAAGAATATTCTCAATATGATTTAGCTATAAATTTGCCAGGAAAAAAGAATTTAACTATAAGAAAAATTAAATTACCATTATTAGGAATTCACAATATTAGAAACTCTACAGCAGCAATTGCTGTGGCAGTAACAATAGGAATATCACAAAATATAATCAAAAAAGGATTAAAAGAATTTAAGGGTGTTCAAAGAAGATTTAATAAAATTTTTACACATAGAGAAACTAATTTTTATGATGATTATGCCCATCATCCAACTGAAATTAGAGAAGTATTAAATGGTGTGCGAGCTGCTTATAAAAAGGAAGAAGTGATTTGCATATTTCAACCACACAGAATTTCCAGATTAAAAGATCTTAAAAAAGAATTCAGCTTATCATTTAAAAAAGCTGATGTTGTAATATTATGCCCTATTTATACCGCTGGAGAAAAAATAAAATTAGGTTTTAAATATAATAATTTTGCAAAAGATATTATTAAAAATTCAAAAGTAAGATTGTTTATGGTTGAAGATCAGTACCAGTTAGCAAAATTTATTAAAAATACTATTTTTGGCAAAAAGATAGTTGTTGGTATGGGTGCTGGTACAATTTCAGCATGGATGAGACAATTACCAGAATTGATCTAATGAGCATTGAAGAAATAAGAAAATTTTCTAATGAAATTAGTAGTAAAATTAACTTTGATTATGATTTAAAAAAGAGCAATTGGTTTAATATTGGTGGACAAACTAAAGTTTACTTTAGACCAGATAATTTACCTGACTTAATTTTGTTTTTAAAAAAATTTGGAGAAAAAGAAAAAATACATATTTTAGGTGCAGGCTCAAATACTCTTATAAGTGATGAAAAATTTGATGGTGTTGTTATCAAACTAGGAAAAAATTTTTCCAACATCTCTATATTACCAAATGATGTCATTATAGCTGGCAGTGCCTGTCTTGATAAAAAGCTTTCTGATTTTGCACTGAATAATGGAATAGGTGGATTTGAATTTTTAGCATGCATACCTGGTACTATAGGTGGTGGATTAAAGATGAATGCTGGATGCTTTAATAAAGAGTTTAAAGATGTGCTAGTATCAATCCAAGCAATTGATAAAAATGGACAGGTTTTTACAATACCAGCGAGTAAAGTTATATTTAAATACCGAAGCAATGATTTAAAAGAGGACTTAATTTTTTTAAGTGCATCTTTTAAAGGAACAAAAAAAAATAAAGAAGAAATAGAAAACGAAGTTTTAGAATTAAAGAAAAAGAAAGATAAAGCACAACCAACAAAATTAAAAACAAGTGGTAGCACATTCAAGAATCCAATTGATCAAACTGATAAAAAGGTCTGGGAGCTGATAAAAGATTCTGTACCACTAGATATAAGCTTTGGGGATGCTCACATTTCAAATAAGCACTGTAATTTTTTTGTAAATAAAAATAATGCTAGTTTTGAGGATATGAATAAATTGATTGAATTTGTTAAGACAAGTGTGGAAAAAAAAACTGGAATAGTGCTAGAAAAAGAAATTAAAATTTTAAAATAAAATGACAAAAAAAATCTTAATATTATCTGGTGGTATATCTAAGGAACGGTTAATTAGCTTAGATACTGGAAAGCAAGTTGCCAAAGAGTTAATTAAAAATGGATATAAGGTTTTAATTAGTGAGCCTGATAAAAATCTTTCAAAGAATATCACTTCATTTAAACCAGATGTTATTTTTAATGCGCTACATGGACAATTTGGTGAGGATGGATACATTCAAGCAATTTTAGAGACTAAAAAAATTCCATACACACACTCAGGTGTAATTGCATCATCAATAGCAATGGATAAAGAAATTTCAAAAAAAATTTTTATAAAAAATAAAATACTAACTCCAAAATATATTAAATTTAATCATAAAAAAAATAAACTTAACATTATAAAATTAATTGAAAAAAATTTAAAATTCCCTGTAGTAGTAAAACCTATAAATGAAGGGTCTAGCGTTCATGTATATATTTGTGACAAGACCAATATATTAAAAAACTTAAAAGTATTAAAAAGTTATAATGAAATATTAATTGAGGAATTTATACCAGGTAGAGAAATCCAAGTTGCAATAATGAATAATAAATCACTTGGTGCAATTGAACTTGAGCCTAAAAGAAAGTTTTATGATTATGAGGCAAAATATAATTCTAGTGCTAAGACTAAGCACTTAATTCCTGTAGATTTGAGTAAAAATAATCTAGCTAAAATTACTGGCATAGCAAGAGCAGCTCATAAAATTATAGGCTGTAAAGGTGTTACAAGATCTGACTTTAAATTTTTTAACGGGAAGTTTTATTTGTTAGAGATTAATACTCAGCCTGGAATGACTAAACTTTCATTAGTCCCTGAGATTGCAAAACATAAGGGTATAAGTTTTATAAAATTAATTGAATGGATTTTAAAAGATGCATCAATCAATAGGTAAAAAAAATAAAATAATAATTTATTTATTATTTTTATTCATTTTAAGCACTACTAGTGCAAAATTTATAAACGATCAAAAAAAATTATCTTCATCAATAACTAAAATAAATATTACAGGTCTTTCTGAGAGAAAAAATTTGGAGATCTTAAATAACCTTAATAACCTTTTATATAAAAGTATATTTGTCATTAATGAGGAAGAAATAATAAAAATTTTAGAAAAACATAATATTATACAAGAGTTTAATATAAAAAAAATTTACCCATCAACACTTAACATTAAAATTAAACCAACTAAATTAATTGCTCGAGTTTCTAATAATAGTCAATATCTAGTAGGTGCCAATGGTAAGTTAATTGAAGATAAAAGTAACAACGAACTACTCCCATACATTTTTGGTGAATTTAATTCTCAAGATTTTT
The DNA here is from genome assembly GCA_016777545.1 of Candidatus Pelagibacter sp. Classification (GTDB taxonomy): domain Bacteria; phylum Pseudomonadota; class Alphaproteobacteria; order Pelagibacterales; family Pelagibacteraceae; genus Pelagibacter. The sequence goes on along the minus strand of JADHRH010000009.1, from coordinate 6,714 downwards.
TATCATTTAAAAAAAATATTGAAAAATCTATGTGGTCTTTTTCAAATTTAAAAGAATTATCTTTTTTCCCATCAGGTAGATGGGATATTTTAACTGATAAGGATATTTTGATTAAGCTACCACAAGAACATATTGTAGCGTCATTAAACTTATCTAAGGAACTTATCAATAATGATAATTTTAAAGATTTTAAATTTATTGATTTGAGAATTAAAAATCATTTAGTTGCTAAGTAATGAGTGATAAAAAATTTCAAATAATAATTGACTGTGGTTCTTCAAAAATAAGAGCAGGTGCATTTAATGAGGAAAGTAAGAATAATCCTTTTTTTATTGAGAGTAATTTTTATACAGAGCAATTTAATCTTAAACTAGATATTCAAAAAATTATTGCATCGCTAGAAAAATCCACAAATGAATATATTGATAATATAGATTTGATGATAGATAGTTCAAAAACGATTTCTGTTGCAATTTCTGTATTTAAAAAAATTGAAGAACTGAAATTAAGACAAGATGATATCATATTTTTAATTCAAGAAGCAAAGCAGCAAATAAAAAAATATTATTCAGATTATAATATTGCACACATAATTATAAATAATTATAAAATTGATAATGTTGATTATTCTGAGTTACCAGATGAAATCGATTGCCAATTTATATCGCTAGACATTATTTTTATCTGCCTTCCAAATGAATTAGTCTTTAGCTTTAAAAATATTTTTTCAGAATTAAATATATCAATTAATCAAATAATTTGCTCTAGTTATGCAAAATCAATCAATTATAAAAATAATTTAAATTTAACAGGAGAGGTATCTTTCATTGATATTGCTTTTAAAAAAACATCAATTATTTCCTTTTATAATGATAAATTGATCTTTTTGGACGTTCTGCCGATAGGTGGAAACCATATTACTAAAGATATTTCTCTACTTTTAAAAATTGATATTAATGAAGCAGAAAAACTTAAATTAAATTTTGAAAAAAATAACGAATATACTGATAATCCAAATTTTTCTTTGGAAATGCTACAAAAAATAGCTTTTGCTAGAACGGAAGAGATTCTTGAATTATGTGATAAATCTCTTACCTCAAATGCAAAGGTAAAGACCCAATCTAAGATGATACTGATGGGAGAAGGATCAAAAATTTTAGATAATAAATTTAAAGATAAAATTTCATTTTCTAAAGATATTGATTTTTTAGAGGAAACCCTAGGTGATGTTTGTCAATCTGGGTACAAACTAAGAAAAATGTATGACAAACAAGAGGTTGTAGTTGTGCCAAAAAAACAAATAAAACAAGGTTTTTTTGAAAAACTTTTTCATTTTTTCAAATAGACTAGTATTTTCTCGTAACATTTGTTGTTTTTCTAAATTTAAACCAATTATTTATAAGAATAATAATGTCTGTTCTTAATCAAAAAACTATCAATAGAGATATTATCTTTAAAGGCGTTGGGCTTCATAGTGGAGCAAATGTAACTATGACGGTTAAGCCAGCAAAACCAAATTCGGGAATTCTTTTTAAAAGAGTTGATTTAAAAGAAAATAATATAGTAGTTCCAAACATTTTTAATGTTAGTAGTGCAGTATTTTGTACAACCATAGCAAATGAAAGTGGGGTTAGTATATCAACAATAGAGCATTTAATGGGAGCATTATATGGTTTAGGAATTGATAATGCACTAGTAGAGATTGATAATCAGGAAGTACCAATTCTTGATGGGTCAGCAAAAATTTTTATTGAAGAAATATCAAAAGCTGGAATAAAAAATAGTGAAGCACCAATAAAGATTATTAAAATTGAAAAAAGAATTGAATTTAATGATGGTAAAAAAACAATTTCTATAGAGCCAAGCAAAGTTAGTTTGGATATAGATTTTGAACTAAAATATGAAAATAATTTAATTGGAACGCAAAGAAATTTAGTAAGTGTATTCGAGTCAGATTTGACTGATATTTATAATTCAAGAACCTTCTGTCTTTTTGAGGATATTGCAAAGCTAAAAGAAATGGGATTAGCTCAAGGAGGAAGTCTTGAAAATGCAATAGTTGTTAAGGACAATGAAATTTTAAATGAAAAAGGTCTTAGAAATAAAAAAGAATTTGTAAACCATAAGATTTTAGATTGTATGGGAGATTTATATCTAGCAGGTTATAAAATAATTGGAAAAATTATTTGTTCTCAAGGAGGGCATAAATTAACTAACCAATTATTGAGAAAAGTTTTTCAACAAGACGAAAATTTTTCATTAATAGAGATTACAGAAAAACATTTGCCAAATACCTTCATAAATAAGAGTCACCTAAGATCTATTGCTTAAAAAATAGAGTTTTATTCATAATCTGTTAGAATAAGACCATGCTTTCAAAATTAAAAATTATACTTCTTTTAATCACTTTTACCTTTATTTGGTCTTGTGGAGATAAAACAAAAAAAATATCTGAAATTGTAGAAGTGGATATGGAAATGCAGATGTCAGATGCATACAAAGAGGGTTATTTTGAACTTCAAAGAGGAGATGTTTTATTAGCAGCTAAAAAATTTAATGAGGCTGAGTTGTTATTTCCACAGTCACCCTGGGCTGCAAAATCTGCAATTATGGCAGCTTATGCATACTATACTCAAGATTATTACAGTGATGCAATTTTTGAGTTAGAAAGATATTTAGTAACATATCCAAATCATAAAGATAAAGTTTATGCACATTTTCTTCTAGGTATGAGTTTTTATGAACAAATAGTTGATGAAAAAAAAGACTTAAAATCAATATTAGATTCTAAGGAGCAATTTGAAACTATAATTAGAGATTATCCTAGTACAGAATTTGCCATGGATGCTAAATTTAAAATAGATTTAATTAATGAAATTTTGGCAGCAAAAGAGATGTACATAGCTAGATATTATCTAAAAAAAACTAAGTGGATCCCAGCACTTAATCGATTTAAAACAGTTGTTAAAGATTACAATACAACCATTTATACAGAGGAAGCTCTTCATAGACTGGTTGAAATTAATTATAGACTTGGATTAATTAATGAGTCAAAAAAATATGCAAGCACTTTAGGATACAATTACCAATCTTCTGATTGGTATAAAAATTCTTACAAAGTATTTAATAAAGATTATAGAGATGGTGTAAAAGAATTACAAAAAGATAAAAAGAAAAAGATAGGCTTAATAAAAAGATTTAAGGGATTGTTCGAGTAAAATGAATGATAAAGATCTTGAAATTGAATACTTAAAAAAAATTGATTTATTTCAGAGACATAACAAGCATTATTATGATAAAAACAAACCTATCGTATCAGATCAAGAATTTGATCTTTTAAAAAAAGATATAATAGATTTAGAGAGTAAATATAAATTTTTAAAAAGTGAATATTCTCCCACTAAATCCATAGGATTTAAACCATCAAAAAACTTTCAAAAAATAAAACATAAAGTTCCGATGTTGTCGCTTGGAAATGCTTTTAATGAAGAAGACTTAAAAAATTTTGAAAAAAAAATAATTAATTTCTTAAGTTTAAAAGATGTAAATACTATCGAATATAGTGCTGAACCAAAAATTGATGGAATATCTGCATCCCTAATTTATATTAATGGAAAATTAACCAAAGGGCTTTCTAGAGGAGATGGTAATGAAGGAGAGGATATTACACAAAATTTAAAAACCATTAAGGATATACCTTTGGAGATTACTAAGAGTAACTTCCCTAAAGAAATAGATATTAGAGGTGAAGTTTTTATAGAAAATAATGATTTTAAAAAAATTAAAGACAAGTTTGCAAACCCTAGAAATGCTGCTTCTGGATCATTAAGACAAAAAAATTCATTAATAACTGCAAAAATTCCATTAAAATTTATTGCCTACACATATGGTTATGAAAAAAAAATGAATATCAAAAATCAAACAAGTTTCTTAGAAAATTTAAAATTATGGGGGTTTAAAACAAACCCATTTAATAAAAAAATTATTGGGGTTAAAAATTTAATGTTAAATCATAAAGAATTAGAGGAAAAAAGAAAAGAGCTGGCATTTGATATAGATGGAATTGTTTATAAAGTTAATGATTTTGATTTACAAAAAAGACTGGGTTTTGCTGCTAATGCACCAAGATGGGCGATAGCACATAAGTTTTCAGCTAATAGCTCAATTTCAGAAATAATGAATATTGAAATACAAATTGGTAGAACGGGGGCACTTACCCCGGTTGCAAAAATTAAACCAGTTAATATAGGGGGAGTAATAGTTTCAAATGCAACGCTTCACAATGAAGATGAAATTGTTAGAAAAGATATAAGAGTAGGGGATACGGTCACTGTTGAAAGAGCTGGAGATGTAATTCCACATGTAGTTTCAGTAGATTTAAAAAAAAGAAAACAAAATTCAAAGAAATTTATTTTTCCATTAAAGTGCCCATCGTGTGGAAGCAAAACAATTAAAGATTATAATGAGACAACTAAAAGACAAGATGCTGTAAGAAGGTGTGCTAGTGAGGGGTTTGAATGTGAAAAAATTGCCATAGAGAGAATTAAACATTTTGTTTCTAAGGACGCATTTAACATAGACGGATTTGGCAAGAAAATTGTTGAAAATTTTTGGAATCTAAAATTAGTAAGACTTCCACAGGATATATTTAAGCTTAATTATAATAAAATAGAAGAACTCGAAGGATGGGGAAAATTATCAGTTGCTAATTTAAGATTCTCAATTGAAGAAAAAAAAAATATTTCTCTAGAGCGATTTATTTATTCATTAGGAATAAGACATATTGGACAAGAAAATGCTAAGCTTATTGCAAGACACCTTAAAACAGCATCTAATTTTTTTAGACTATCAGGTGAAAAGAATATTGAAAGTTTATCTAATATTGATGGAATTGGAATAACTCAAATTCAATCCATTAAAAAATTTTTCCTAAATAAAACTAATCTTAAAGTGTTGTCTGAGTTAGAAAAAAATTTATTAATCAAAGATATAATTTTAATAAATAATAATGGATTGTTAAAAAATAAAACTTTTATGTTAACTGGGAAGTTAAATGGAATAAGCAGGGCGGAAGCAAAATCATTGATAGAGCAAAATTCAGGAAAAATAATTAGTAACGTTAATAAAAAACTTGATTATTTAATTGCTGGAGACAAACCAACCCTAAAAAAAATAAACACAGCTAAAGAGTGGAATATAAAAATTATTAATCAGACAGAATGGTTAAAAATGTTAAATAAGAGTGGCTAACCACTTTCTTTCTTTTTTATTAAGCAAACCAGAAAATTCTGAATAAATATTTAAATGATATTTAAATAAGTAATCTTTTTCTATTTTATTTAATAACTCGTAGTTAATTAAATCTTTTTCTAAAGGAGCAAGTGTAAGGTTTTCAAAATTAAAGCTTCTTTTGGTTTTTTTGGCATAGATTAAGTTTTCGATCCTAACACCAAAGTGGTTTTTTTTATAAAAACCTGGTTCATTACTCAGGATCATTCCATTTTTTATCTTTATCGAATTATGTTTTGAGATAGATTGAGGTCCTTCATGGACGTTTAAAAAAAAACCAACTCCATGGCCTGTTCCGTGAGCATAATCTTGACCTTCTTTTTTTAAATATTTTCTAGCTCTTATGTCGATTCTTTTTCCAGTGTCATCTTTATTCAAATTTGTTAAGGCAACTGCAATATGTCCTTTTAATACGTTCGTATAAGCATTTTTGATAAATTTGTTTTGTTTTGAGAATGAAATAGTCCTCGTAACATCTGTAGTACCGTAATGATATTGTCCACCCGAATCTACCAATAAAATATCATTCTGTTCAATTTTTTTAGTTGTTTTTTTATTAGCCCTATAATGAACAATTGCCCCATTTGAGCCAGCGCCAGCAATAGTATCAAAACTTGGAAATAAATAATCTTTATTTAGTTTTCTGAATTTTTCTAATTTGTTTTGTGCATACACTTCTGTAATTTTTTTTTTATTAACATTTTTAATCCAATAAATAAATCTTGTTAACGCTAATCCATCTTTTTTATGGGCTTCGATCATATGTTTTATTTCATTAGAATTTTTCATTGATTTTAATTCATAAACAGGATCATCAAATTTAAGTATATTAAAATTTGATTTAATTATTTTTTCATAAAAAATTGAGCAGGTTTTATTATCAATAATAAAATTTTTACCTTTTAAATTATCTAAAAATTGTGGAAGTGATTTGATTGGTAAAATTTGTTTCTTTTTAATCTTTTTATCTAATAAAAGATTCTTTAATTTTTTTTCATTTGTTATTAAAAAAAATTCTTTTTTTTTATTTAGTATCAATCTTGCATTCGCAATTGGGCTATTTGGATTATCATATCCACGAATATTTAAAAGCCATGCCACATTTTCAGGTGCAGAAATGAAACAATAATCTGCTTTGTTGTTTTTAAGAAATCGCACTACTTTAGAAATTTTAGAACTATATGGCTCACCTATAATTTTTGTGTCTAAAGAGTAGAATGGCTTAGTAGGTTTTTCTTTAAATTTAAATATTTGGTCAATTAAGTTTTGGTCAATTGAAATTAAGTTATTATTCTTAAAATATTTATTAAGAAATTTTGATGTAAATAGTGTTGGGTCATATCCTAAATTAAAATTTTTAATAATTGTATGAGGTAGTTTTTTATGAATTTCAATAATCTTAAAATTTTTAGATGATTGTTGATG
>JADHRH010000008.1 GCA_016777545.1 Candidatus Pelagibacter sp. | reverse complement strand
ATTTGCAATTAAAAACTCAGGCATTAAACAGACTAATGTTAAATAAAGAGCGCCTATTGTTGTAAGTTTTGTTATAATTTTTTCAATATATAATGCTGTATTTTCACCAGGTCTAATTCCAGGAACAAACCCTCCATATTTTCTTAAATTATCTGCAGTCTCAGTCGGATTAAAAGTAATTGAGGTATAAAAAAAAGTAAAAAATATTATTCCTGAAGCATATAAGATCATATAAAGAGGCTGACCTTGTGTAAAATAAGAACTTATATTTAAAAATGTATCATTGTCAGAAAAGCTAAATCCTGAAAAAGTCACTGGTAATAACAATAAAGCAGAAGCAAAAATAGCAGGGATAACTCCAGCTTGGTTTATCTTTAAAGGTAAATGAGAAGACTCTCCACCATACATTTTGTTACCCATTTGTCTTTTTGGATAGTTTATAAGAATTTTTCTTAATGCTCTTTCCATAAAAACGATAAACATTATTGTGGCAATTAATAAAACAAATATTGCTATAATCATGAATGTTGAAACAGCTCCTGTTCTACCTAATTCAAAAGTAGTAACTAAAGCTCTTGGTATTTCAGCAACTATACCAGCAAAAATAATTAGTGAGATACCGTTTCCAATCCCTCTTTGTGTAATTTGTTCACCTAACCACATTAAAAACATTGTTCCAGCAACAATAGTTGAAACAGTAGTTATTTTAAAAAATAGACCTGGGTTTATAACTAAGTTTGGTGAAGACTCTAGACCAATAGATAATCCGTAACCTTGAATTGTAGCAAGCAAAACAGTTCCGTATCTTGTAATTTGAGTAATTTTTGCTCTACCTGTTTCACCTTGAGATTTTAAGTGCTTAAAGTAATCAGAAACACCAGTTAACAACTGAACAATAATAGATGAGGAAATATAAGGCATTATACCTAATGCAAATATAGCCATTCTACTAACAGCTCCTCCTGCAAAAACATTAAACATGCCTAGCAACCCTTTTTGATTACCATCCATCATTACCTGCAATTGATCTGGGTCAATACCTGGAAGAGGTACAAATGTACCAAATCTGTAGACTGCTAGAATAAATATTGTAAAAATTATTCGATTTTTAAGATCATTAGTTTGAGAAGATGCACTCATAATATCTTAATTATTTTTTTAACTGTATTGATCCACCTGCTTTTTCAAGTTTTTCTACTGCGGACTTTGAGATTAAATCAGCTTCAATATTTATTTTATCTTTGATCTCTCCTGTACCAAGGATTTTTAATTTATCTGAGTTTTTATTAATCAATTTTAATTTTTTTAATAAAGCTATGTTAATAACATCACTTGAATTGATAGTTTTTTCATCAATAAATGATTGAATTTTTTCTAAATTAATAATTGCAATTGCTGCCTGGTATCTTTTGATTGCATTAAATCCTCTTTTAGGCAGTCTTCTATATAAAGGCATTTGTCCACCTTCAAAAGCTTTTATTGCTACACCAGATCTTGACTTTTGACCTTTCACACCTCTTCCAGATGTTTTACCCTTACCAGATCCAATACCTCTACCTACTCTAATTTTTTTCTTTGTAACTTTTCCAGTTGTATTAAGTGTGCTCATTATCCTCTTTTTTCAATTACATCAGAAATTTTTTTATTTCTAATTGTTGCTATGTGTTTTGGTGAATTTTGTTTTGATAAAGCTTTCATTGTTGCTCTAATCATATTATGTGGGTTAGATGTTCCCATAGATTTTGCAACAATATCTTTTATACCTAAAACTTCGCAAACAGACCTAACAGGTCCACCGGCAATAATACCAGTTCCTTTAGGAGCTGATCTTAAAACAATTTTACCAGCACCATCTTTACCATAAACATCATGGTGAATAGTTCTTCCTTCTCTAAGTGGAATATGTATTAATTTTCTACGTGCTGTTTCATTAGCTTTCTTTATAGCATCAGGTACTTGTTTTGCTTTTGCGTGAGCTATACCAATTTTTCCTGCTTGATTTCCAACAACCACAAGCGCTGAAAAACCAAATCTACGTCCACCTTTTACAACTTTTGTAATTCTATTGATGTGAACTAATTTTTCTAAGATACCGTCATCGTTCTTATTTTTAAAATCCATAATTAAAATTCCATTCCATTTTTACGTAAAGTATCAGCAAAAGCCTTAACTCTACCGTGATATTTATATATTCCTCTATCAAAATATATTTTTGTTATCTTTTTTTCTTGTGCTTTTTTTGCTAATTTTTCTGCCACAATTTTTGAAATTTCAGTTTTGTTAGTTTTATCCATTGCCCTGATATCTTTTTCTACAGATGAGCATGAGACCACAGTTATATTTTTTGTATCATCAATAATTTGAGCTGAAATATTATTTGCAGATCTAGAAATACTCAATCTTAGTCTGTCTGGAGAAGATACTTTTTTTAACTTTCCAGTTACTCTAAACTTTTTTCTTTGAATTGTGTTTAATTTCATTATTTTTTCTTTCCTTCTTTTCTTAAAATATACTGTCCTTTTTCTCTTATACCTTTGCCCTTATAAGGTTCTGGCTTTCTAAAAGATTTTATTTTTGAAACAACCATTCCCACTTGTTGTTTGTCTGATCCACTAACTTTAACTATAGTTTGTTTTTCTACAGCAATTTTAATACCTTCAGGGATATCAAAGTTTATATCATGACTGTAACCTAGCTGTAAATTTAGCTGTTTGTCTTTAAGCGCAGCTCTATAACCAACTCCTACGAGCTCAAGTATTTTTTCATAGCCTTTACTTGAACCAATTACTGCATTATTTATCAGACTTCTATTCATACCCCATAATCTTTTTGAATTTTGATCTAATTTTTTTGGTTTAATTGATATTTCTTTGCCTTCAGCAATATCTACATTAAACATATCTAAATCTAAGTTTAACGATTTTTTACCTAATGGCCCCTCTATGTTCAAAACATTGCCAGATAGAACCGCTTTTACTTTTTCTGGGATTGAAATATTTATTTTACCAATTTTAGACATTAAAATACCTTACAAATAATTTCGCCACCTACTTTTTGTTTTCTAGCTTCAATATCAGTCATTACACCTTTTGGTGTTGATACAATTGCTATTCCAAGACCACCATTAATTTTTGGTAAGCTATCAGCACTAGAAAATATTCTTCTTCCTGGTTTAGACACTCTTTCAAAAGTGCTAATTACTGGATTTCCTGAGTAATACTTAAGGTCAACAGATAATGTTGGTTTTTTATCATCTGTTTCAATTTTATAATCTTTTATAAAGCCTTCACTTTTTAAAATATCTGCAATCTTAACTTTAAAGTTAGAAGAAGGCAGTGATACTTTTTTATGGTTTCTAAGTAGTGCGTTCTTTATTCTTGCAATCATATCTCCAATTGGGTCACTTAAACTCATATTATCCTTTCTACCAACTGGACTTAGTCATGCCAGGAATTAATCCATGCAGTCCCAAGTCTCTTAAGGCTATTCTTGATATTTTTAATTTTCTGTAAACACCATGCGGTCTACCTGTAATTTGACATCTGTTCATAACTCTATTTTTTGCAGAATTACGTGGTAAGTTTGATAATTTTTGTTGAGCTTTAAATCTTTCTTCTAATGATATTTTCTTATCCATTACAATCTTCTTTAAAGCTTGTCTCTTTTTATAAAGCCTATCAGAAAGTTTAATTCTCTTATTGTTTTTATTAATTGCGCTTACTTTTGCCATTTTTAATTATCTCCTTTTTTAATGAACGGGAAATTAAGTTTTTCTAGTAGAGCAAAACTATGCTCTTTACTTATCGCAGAAATCACAACAACAATATCAAGACCTCTAATTTTATCAATTCTATCGAAGTTAACTTCAGGAAAAATTATATGTTCTTTGATTCCAAAAGTATAATTTCCAAACTTATCAAAACCCTTAGGTGATAAGCCTCTAAAATCTTTAATTCTAGGTAAGGCAATATTCACTAATCTATCTATAAATTCATACATCTTGTTACCTCTTAACGTAACTTTTAATCCTGCATTTGTGCCTTTTCTTGTCTTAAAATTTGCAACTGATTTTTTAAATTTAGTAACAACTGGTTTTTGGCCAGCAATTTTTCCTAAATCTTCTTCGGTAGATTTCATGATTTTTGCATCCGCACCATCTAAACCTAGGCCCATATTTATAACTACTTTTTGTAATTTTGGACCCATGTAAGTGTTTTTAAAACCAAGCTGCTCTTTTAACTGTGGCTGGATTTCTTTGTAATAAAGTTCTTTTAATCTAGGTGTCATTATTTCTTAGCCTCAATTTTTTTTGCTTTCGATTTGTCATCAACAAGTTTTAAATTAGATAAATGAATAAAGCTCTCTTTAGAAATTATTCCACCTTTTTTTTCTTTTGTTGTTTTGACGTGTTTTTTAACAATGTTAATTCCTTGAACTTTTGCTCTATTATTAGGTCTATCAATTTCTATAACTTCACCTTCTTTTTTTCTATCTCTTCCAGTTAAAATTCTCACTTTTAAACCTTTTTTAATCATTATAAAACCTCTGGAGCCAATGAAATAATCTTCATTTGACCTCTATTTCTTAATTCTCTTGTTACAGGACCAAAAATTCTTGTGCCAACAGGTTCACCTTTATCATCAACTAGAACAGCTGCATTGTTATCAAATCTAACTTTAGACCCATCATCTCTATGAATGCCTTTCTTAACTCTTACTACTACAGCTTTATGAACTGATCCTTTTTTTACCTTACCTTTTGGTAAAGCTTCTTTAACAGCAATTACAATGGTATCTCCAATGCTTGCATATCTACGTTTAGAACCACCTAAAACTTTGATACATTCAATTCTTTTTGCACCAGTGTTATCAGCTACTAATAATTCTGTTTGTACTTGTATCATTTAGATCCATCCATTACTTGAAACTTTTTATTTTTTGAAAAAGGCTTACTTTCAATAATTGAAACCGTGTCTCCAATTTTATATTTATTTTTTTCATCATGAGCGTTGTATTTTTTTCTTACTTTAACAACTTTCTTTAATACGGGATGTGAATATTTTCTTTCAACTGAAACAGTTATAGTTTTATTGGCTTTATCGCTAGTTACCACTCCTGTTAATATTTTTTTAGGCATTTAACTTTCCTTTTAGTATAGTTTTTAATCTTGCTATAGTTTTTTTAGTCTGTCCTATTTTAGATGGATTTGTAACTTGTGAGTTAATTTTTTGAAATCTAAAATTAAATAAATCTTTTTTTAATTTATCAATATTCTTGATAACTTCATCTTTTGATAATTTTTTAATTTCTTGTTTTTTCATTTTTATACAAATCTTTTAATAAATTTAGTTTTAATTGGTAATTTAGCTGAAGCTTTGTAAAGGGCTTCTTTAGCAATAGTTTCTGAAACACCATCAATTTCAAATAAAATTCTGCCCGGCTTAACTCTACAAGCCCAATATTCTGGTGCACCCTTACCTTTTCCCATACGTACTTCTACAGGTTTTTTTGAAACAGGAATATTTGGAAAAATTCTCGTCCAAACTCTACCTTGTCTTTTCATGTGTCTAGTTAAAGCAACTCTAGCAGCTTCAATTTGTTTACCAATAATTCTTTCTGGGGCCATTGCTTTCAAAGCATAAGATCCATAATTTATTTTACTTGCACGTGTTGCTGTACCATGAATTCTTCCTTTATGCGCTTTTCTGTATTTTGTTCTAACTGGCTGTAGCATAATTATTCTTTAACCTCTTTTGGTACTATTTTATTTGTTTCTTGGCTAAATTCTTTAGCAAAAACTTCTCCTTTGTAGATCCATACTTTGATACCAATAATCCCAAAAGTCGTTAGTGCTTCAGCTTCAGCATAATCAATATCAGCTCTTAAAGTGTGAGAAGGAATGCTTCCGTCTCTTAACCATTCAGTTCTTGCAATTTCATTTCCACCTAATCTCCCACTAATAGATACTTTAATTCCTTTTGCTCCTAACCTTAGACAAGATTGCATAGCTCTTTTCATTGCTCTTCTATATGAAATTCTTTTAACAAGTTGCTGAGCAATATTTTCTGCAACTAAATATGCATTAGTTTCAGGTTTTTTTACCTCTTTAATATTTAGAGTAACTTCATTGCTAGTAAATTTTGATAAATTATTTTTAATTTTATCAATATCACTACCTTTTTTACCAATCACAAAACCTGGTCGAGAAGTATAAATGGTAACGTAACATTTGTTTGATGTTCTTTCGATCATAACTTTTGAAACACCAGAATTAACTACATTTTTTTTGATATATTCTCTTATTTTAAAATCTTCTATTAAATAATTTCCAAAATCTTTCTTTTTTGCATACCAAACAGAGTCCCATCCTCTATTCACACCAAGTCTAAAACCTACTGGATTAACTTTTTGTCCCATGACTCTCCATTTTTTTTGCTTCTGATAAAATTATAGTAACTGTTGAATATGGTTTCAAAATCGGAGCTGCTCTTCCTTTGGCTCTTGGTCTAAACCTTTTCATAACAACTTTTTTTCCACAATATGCCTCTTTAACTATTAGTTTATCTATATCGTATTGATTATTATTTTCTGCATTTGCAACTGCAGATGAAACTGTTTTTCTGATTTCTTTAGTAATTCTTTTAGCAGAAAATTGAAGTTCTCGAATTGCAACATCAACTTTTTTGCCTACTATAGCTTTTAAAATTGGATTTAGTTTTCTAACACTAGATCTGATGTTGTTATTAACTGATCTAACAGTGTTTTCTTTTAATTTATTAATTTTTTTTGTCTTACTCATAATTATTTTTTCGTTTCAGCTGGTTTTGCTTTTTTATCAGCTGGTGTATGTCCAAAAAATGTTCTTGTTGGAGAAAATTCGCCAAGTTTATGTCCGACCATATCTTCTGATATCGTTACAGGAATAAATTTTTTACCATTGTAGATTAAAAAGCTTACTCCAACAAATTCAGGAATAATTGTAGACTTTCTTGACCATGTTTTAATAGGCATTTTTTTTGGATCTAATTTTTGTTTTTCAACTTTTTTGATCAAGCTTTCTTCAACAAATGGTCCTTTCCACACTGATCTAGACATTATTTTTTAGAATCCTTCCTATTATTTCTTCTTCTTACAATAAATTTATCGGTACTCTTATTATCTCTTGTTTTTAATCCTTTGGCTGACTGACCCGTAGGTGATACAGGGTGTCTTCCACCTGCTGTTTTACCTTCACCACCACCGTGAGGGTGATCAACTGGGTTCATCACAACTCCTCTAGTATGAGGTCTTCGACCAAGCCATCTAGATCTACCAGCTTTACCTATCTTTATATTTTTTTGATCAGGATTTGAAAGAACTCCAATAGTTGCCATACATCTTGAATCAATTTTTCTAACTTCTCCAGAGGTCATCTTAATTAATGAATAATTTCCATCTAGACCACTGATTGTAACTGAAGTTCCTGCAGATCTTGCAATTTTTCCACCTGCTCCAGGCTTTAATTCGACATTATGAATGTTTATACCTACTGGAATATCTCTTAGTGGCATACAGTTACCAACTTTAATTTCTTTTTCAGGACCATTTTCAACTTTATCTCCAACTTGAATTTTTTGAGGAGCTAAATAGTAAAAATGTTGTCCGTCATCAAACTTAACAAGCATGATGTAGCAAGATCTATTTGGATCATACTCAATTCTTTCTACAGTACCTGGCATATCAATTTTTTTTCGGTAGAAATCTACAACTCTATACATTTGCTTATGTCCACCACCTGACATATTACGAGAAGTTATGTGACCATTATTATTTCTTCCACGCATAGAACTTTTTGGTTCTACTAAAGCTTTAAAAGGTTTTCCCTTCCATAGTCCAGTTCTATCAACTAAAATTGTTCCTCTAGTTGATTTTGTATATGGTTTAAAAGTTTTTAATGCCATTTCTTAAATTCCTGTTGTTAGGTCAATACTTTGACCTTTTTTAAGTGTTACTATTGCTTTTTTGTAACCTTGGACATTAACTTTTTTGCCTCTTGTTACCTTAGATCTATTCTGTTTATTGATAATATTTATTTTTGTTACATTCACTTTAAAAATTTTTTCAATATTTTTTTTTAAGTTTGTTTTGTTTGCAGCACGAGGCACTCTAAACACAATTTTATTTTGCTCAGATAAATTTGTGGTTTTTTCAGTAACCATCGGTGATAAAATCTTATCGTATAGATGTATCTTGTCCATATTACGAATATCTCTTTTCTAGCTCTTTAACTGAACTTTCAGTAAAGACTACTTTTTTAAATTTTATTATATCAAAAGCACTAAAATGATTAATATCTGTAACTTTAACATTTGGAATATTTCTTACAGATTTTTCTATTTTTTCTTTAGATAATTTATCTAAAACAATTAATGAGTTTGTAATTTCAAATTTCTTAATTATTAAATTCATCTCTTTTGTTTTTTTAATCTCACTTCCAAAATCATTAAAGATTAAAAGATTATTTAATTTATTTTTTTCAGTTATCAATGAAGCAATACTTAGTTTTTTTTCACTTTTATTTAATTTTCTTTTTTTGTAGGCTAGCTCTCCTTTTGGACCATGTGCAACACCACCACCTACGAAAATAGGCGCTTTTCTACTAGCATGTCTAGCACCACCAGTTCCTTTTTGAGCATAAATTTTAGAGGTAGATCCAGTAATTTCATTTTGTTGTTTGGTTTTTGCGTGTCTACCCTTGTAGTTTGCATTAGTTTTAAATAAAACATTATCAACTAATTTCTTATTGATTTTAGCTCCAAAAACTTTGTCTAAAACTTCAATAGAAACTTTTTTTCCGTCTAAATTTATTTTATCAATTTTCATTATTTTTTCTTTTTATCCGGTGTTTTTTTAGCTTCTTCTGCAGCAACAATTTTTTCATTAATAGTCATTTTATTAATAACTTTAACTGATTTTTTAACCAAAATTTCAGTGTTTTTTGATCCAGGAATTGAACCTTTTAAATATAATAATTCATTTTCTAAATCGGTTTTAACGATTTCTAAATTTTGCATAGTTCTTAACCTGTCACCCATATGTCCAGCCATTTTTTTTCCTTTAAAAACTTTACCTGGATCTTGTCTTTGACCAGTTGAACCATGAGATCTGTGAGAGACTGAAACACCGTGAGTAGCTCTTAATCCCCCAAAATTATGTCTTTTCATTGCTCCAGCAAAACCCTTACCAATAGTTTTGGATGTGGTATCAACAAATTTTACTTCATTAAATATTTCTAATCCAAACTCATTGCCTTCTTTATACTGTTCGGTATCTTCTACTCTAAATTCTTTTAATTTCTTTTTGGCTTCTGTATTTTTTTTAGCATAAAAACCTTTCATTGCCTTAGTAAGTTTTGAAGCCTTAATTTTACCAAAACCAAGTTGCACAGCCTTGTATCCACGTTTATCCTCGTTAATTACTTGAATAACTCTTGCTTTTTCCATCTTAATGACTGTAACGGGTACTAGTCGTCCTGTTTTATAGAACTCCCTAGTCATACCAATTTTTTTTCCAATTAATGCAATTTCACTCATAATTAAATTTTAATCTCCACATCAACACCTGATGCTAAATCAAGTTTCATTAAAGCCTCAACAGTTTGAGGTGTTGGTTCTATAATATCTATTAATCTTTTATGCGTTCTTGTTTCAAATTGTTCTCTACTTTTTTTATCGATATGAGGACCTTTTAAAACTGTATATCTTTCAATTCTAGTTGGTAAAGGTATTGGCCCTTTAATCGTAGCACCTGTTCTTTTTACAGTGTTTACAATTTCTTCTGTAGAAGCATCTAAAATTTTATTATCGTATGCTCTTAATTTAATTCTTATATTTTGTTTTTCCATAATGATTAGCCTGCAATCTTTTTAGTTACTTCATCCTGAACGTTTTGTGGGACTTTAGAATAATGGTCAAAAAACATTGAATATTGAGCTCTACCTTGTGACATTGATCTTAAGCTATTAATATAACCAAACATATTAGCTAGAGGTACCATTGCTGTAATAACTGTGGCATTTCCTCTTTGCTCTTGGGTGCTAATTTGACCTCTTCTACTATTTAGGTCTCCAATAACATCCCCCATATAATCTTCAGGAGTTACAACTTCAACTCTCATTACTGGTTCTAATAGTTTTAAAGTTCCTCTTGTACAAGCTTCTTTAAAACAAGCTCTTCCAGCTAATTCAAAAGCTAAAACACTTGAGTCGACATCGTGGTGCAAACCATCTAGTATTGTCACTTTATAATCAATCATTGGAAATCCAGCTAAAATTCCACCATCAGAAATTGTTTCGATTCCTTTTTCAACACCTGGAATAAACTCTTTAGGAATGGCTCCACCTTTAATTTTACTTTCAACTAATCTTCCAGAACCAGGTTCTTGTGGTTCTACTAAAAGCTTAACTTTTGCAAATTGTCCTGCACCACCACTTTGTTTTTTGTGAGTGTACTCAAATTCAGAAGGATTTTGTAAAGTTTCTCTATAAGCAACTTGAGGAGCACCTACATTTGCTTCAACTTTAAATTCTCTTTTCATTCTATCAACAATAATATCTAAATGTAACTCTCCCATACCTTTAATAATAGTTTGTCCTGACTCTTCATCAGAGGTAACTCTAAATGAAGGGTCTTCAGCTGCCAATCTACCAAGGGCTTCACCCATTTTTTCTTGGTCAGCTTTTGTTTTTGGCTCAACTGCAATTTCTATTACTGGTTCAGGGAATTCCATTGGTTCAAGTAATACTGGATTGCTTTCATCACATAATGTGTGACCTGTAATAGTATATTTAAGACCAGCTAAAGCAACTATATCTCCAGCATTAGCTTCTTTGATATCTTCTCTAGAGTTTGCATGCATTAATAACATCCTGCCAACTCTTTCCTCTTTGTCTTTTGATGTATTATATACAGCTGTACCAGTTTTAATTGTACCAGAATAAACTCTAATAAATGTAAGAGATCCAACAAATGGATCGTTAGCAACTTTAAAAGCTAATGCAGAAAATGGCTCTTTATCATCAAACTTCATATCTAACTCATCTTCTGTTCCAGGTTTTGTACCTTTAATTGATCCAATATCAATTGGACTTGGAAGATAATTTATTGTTGCATCAAGAAGTGGTTGTACACCTTTATTTTTAAAAGCAGAACCGGTTGTTATTGGTACAAAAGTGAAATTTAATGTACCTTTTCTTATACATCTAATTAAATCTTCTTCTTTAATTTCTTCGCCATTTAAATAGGCTTCCATTAATTTCTCATCTTGCTCAACAGCCAACTCAACTAATTCTGTTCTATATTTTTGAGAAATTTCTTTTAAATCATCTGGGATATCTTTGTACTCCCACTCTGCACCTAGAGCTTCATTTTTCCAAATTTGTGCTTTCATTTTTACTAAATCTACAACACCCACTAAATCTGCTTCAATACCAATGGGAATTTGAATAGGTAGAGGCGTACAACCTAGTCTATCTTTAATCATTTCAACGCATCTATAGAAATCAGCACCTGTTCTATCTAATTTATTAACAAAACATATTCTTGGAACTTTATATTTGTCAGCTTGTCTCCAAACAGTTTCTGATTGAGGTTCTACACCTGCTACACCATCAAAAACACAAACAGCTCCATCTAAAACTTTAAGAGATCTTTCAACTTCGATAGTAAAATCTACGTGCCCAGGGGTATCAATAATATTAATTCTATGATCGTTCCAGAAACAAGTTGTAGCGGCTGAGGTAATTGTTATTCCTCTTTCTTGTTCTTGTTCCATCCAGTCCATTGTTGCAGCACCATCATGTACTTCACCAATTTTATGACTTTTACCAGTGTAATATAATATTCTCTCTGTAGTAGTGGTTTTTCCAGCATCAATGTGTGCCATGATGCCAATGTTTCTGTATTTATCTAAAGTATGTGTTCTAGCCATAATTTTTTACCACCTGAAATGAGCAAATGCTTTATTTGACTCAGCCATTTTGTGAACATCTTCTCTTTTTTTAACTGCAGAACCTTTTTTTTCATAAGCATCATACAGTTCGTTAAAAATTTTATCAGACATTTGTTTATCTTTTCTTTTTCTAGATGCATCAACTAACCATCTGATTGCCAGAGCTTGTGCTCTTTTTGATTTTACTTCAACTGGCACTTGATATGTTGCACCACCAACTCTTCTAGATCTAACTTCTACAGTTGGTTTAATGTTATTAATTGCTTCATTAAAAACATTAATTGGCTCTTCTTTTGTTTTTGATTTAATTTTTTCTATTGCTTCATAAACTATTTTTTCAGCTACAACTTTTTTTCCATCATACATAATCGAGTTTATTAGTTTTGGAATAATTGTAGAATTAAATATCGGGTCTGGGGTAACAACTTTTTTGGGTTGTGTTTTTTTTCTAGACATATCTATTATTTACCCTTTTTAGTTCCATACAAAGATCTACGCTTCTTTCTATTTGCAACACCTTGAGTATCTAAGTTTCCTCTTAGAATATGATAACGTACACCTGGTAAATCTTTTACACGACCACCTCTGATCAATACAACAGAGTGTTCTTGTAGATTGTGACCCTCGCCACCAATGTAAGCAGTAACTTCGAAACCATTTGATAGTCTAACTCTTGCAACTTTCCTTAATGCTGAGTTAGGTTTTTTTGGAGTTGTTGTATAAACTTTTACACAAACACCTCTTTTTAAAGGCTGCTTCTGCAAAGCTGGAACTTTGTTCCTAGCAACAGGTTTAATTCTTTTTTTTCTTAACAACTGGTTAATAGTTGGCATAAATTTTTTTAATTAATTAATATATTTTTGAATGAAAATAACTGACAGGTTATTTTGTGGCAGCGTTTAGTTCCATAAAGTAGGTACTACATTCCAACCAAAAACATCGCCAAACTACTATTTAATTCTAGTTTGTCAAACTAAAAACTACTTTTGAAGAGTGTTATTTTGTTTAGTTTGCTTGAGTTTCAGTGGGTTCTGCTGGTTCAATTTTATCTTGATCGGCCAAGAACTTATTATCTGCTTCTAAAGCATTCTTGTTCCATTTGTTCTTAATGTGACCTGTTCCAGCTGGAACTAATCTACCAACAATGACGTTCTCTTTTAAGCCATTAAGTGGGTCAACTTTACCTTTAATAGCCGCATCTGTAAGAACTCTTGTAGTTTCTTGGAATGAAGCTGCTGATATAAAAGACTCTGTTTGTAAAGATGCTTTAGTAATACCCATTAAAACTCTTTCTCCAGTTGCTGGATTTTTTCCATCAGCAACAAGCTTTTCATTTGTATTATCAAATTTAATTCTATCTATCATCTCACCTGGTAAATAACTCGAGTCACCAGACTCTTTAACTTCTACTTTTTTAAGCATTTGTCTTAGAATCGTTTCAATATGTTTGTCGTTTATAATTACACCTTGTAACCTATAAACTTCTTGTACTTGGTTAACAAAGTATTCTGTTAAATCTTTTATACCAAGTATTCTTAGAATATCATGTGGTAACGGTTGTCCATCTAAAAGATACTCACCTTTTTTAATTTTTTCACCTTGGTTGAAATTAATATGTTTGCCTTTTGGAATTAGATAGTTTGAAGGTTCTCCATTTTCAGGTTGAATAGAAATTCTTTGTTTTCCTCTTACTTCTTTACCAAATAAAACTTGGCCATCATTTTCTGCAATTATTGCACTATCTTTAGCTTTTCTAGCTTCAAATAATTCAGCTACACGAGGTAGACCTCCCGTAATATCTTTTGTTTTAGTGGTTTCTTTTGGAAGTCTAGCTATTATGTCACCAGCAAATATTTTTTGACCATCTTTCACTGAAAGAATTGAGTCTGGAACTAAATAATATCTGGCTTCATTGTCATCAGCTTTTTTAATAACATTACCTTTGTCATCTCTTAAAGTAATTCTTGGTTTTAAATCAGTATTTTTTGATTGAGCTCTCCAATCAATAACTGATTTAGATGAAATACCTGTTGCATCATCAGTAGTTTCTTGAATTGAAACACCGTCAATTAAATCAACGTAACCTGCTATACCACTTTTTTCAGCAATAACTGGTGTTGTATAAGGATCCCATTCACAAATTTTTTCATTTGCTTTGACTTTATCACCATTCTGGAAAAATAATTTTGAACCATAGGCAACTTTATAAACAGCAACTTGAACGCCATTATCATCTTCAATTGATAGCTGAGTATTTCTTCCCATTACTATCAAATTCTTTTTAGAGTCCTCTAATAAGTTAGAATTAATTATTTTTAAAGTACCAGCTGATTTAGTAATAATTTGAGATTCTTGCTTAACAGAGGCTGTTCCACCAACGTGGAAAGTTCTCATTGTTAATTGCGTGCCTGGTTCACCAATTGATTGAGCTGAGATCATGCCAATTGCTTCACCTACGTGTACCATTTTTCCTCTAGATAAATCACGTCCATAACAAGTTGCACAAACACCTTTTTTAGAGCTACAAGTCATAACAGAGTATGCTTTAATAAATTTAACCCCTGCTGCATCAATTTTATCGCAACCAGCTTCATCGATCATTGTTTCTTTTTTAATTACAACTTCACCAGTAATAGGATTTTTAACATCAAATGCTGTTACTCTTCCAAGAGCTCTTTCAGATAAACTGACAACAACATTTCCACCTTCAAGAATTTCTGCTAATTCAATAAAACCTGGATTATCACATTTAATTTTTGAAATTGTTAAATCTTGAGCAACATCACATAATCTTCTTGTTAAATATCCAGAACTTGCTGTTTTTAATGCAGTATCTGCCAGACCTTTTCTGGCTCCATGGGTAGAGTTAAAGTATTCTAGGGCTGTTAGACCTTCTTTAAAGTTTGATATAATGGGTGTCTCAATAATTTCACCAGATGGTTTAGCAATTAGTCCTCTCATCCCAGCTAATTGTTTCATTTGAGCTGCAGATCCTCTCGCACCACTATCTGCCATCATAAATACAGAATTAATTTTCATTCCATCAGCAGTACTTTCAGTTGCAGAAATACCTCTCATCATTTCACCAGCAACTTTATCTGTACACTTAGACCAAGCATCAACTACTTTGTTATATTTTTCACCTCGAGTAATCAAACCTTCAGAATATTGATTTTCATAATCAGCAATTAGTTTTTTGGTATCTTCAATTAATTGACCTTTGTTTTCTGGAATAACTAAGTCATCTTTACCAAAAGAAATACCTGCTTTAAATGCATGTTTGAAACCTAAATCTTTTAAGTGGTCACAGAATATAACGGTAGTTTTCTGACCACAAAATCTAAATACGCTATCAATAATTTCTGATACCGTTTTCTTAGGTAGTAATCTATCAATCATTGAAAATGTAATATCTTTATGTTTAGGCAGTAAGTTTGCTAATAAAAATCTTCCAGCAGTTGTAGTGTGTTTTTCAACTTTTTTATTTCCATTTTCATCAAGAGTTTCAAATCTTGAAACAATAGTAGAATGAACTTTTATTTGACCTGTAGACAAAGCATGTTCAATTTCATCATTATTTATAAAATAGCCATCTGGTTTTTCTGTTTGAAAAGGAGCTTGAGACAAATAATATAAACCTAAAATCATATCCTGACTCGGTACAATAATAGGTTTTCCATTTGATGGACTTAAAATATTATTAGTAGAAAGCATCAAAATTCTTGCTTCTAGCTGCGCTTCCAAACTTAATGGAACGTGAACTGCCATCTGATCTCCATCAAAATCAGCATTAAAAGCTGCACAACATAACGGGTGTAACTCAATGGCATCACCTTCAATTAACTTAGGTTCAAATGCTTGCACACCTAATCTGTGAAGAGTTGGAGCACGGTTTAATAAAACTGGGTGTTCTCTTACAATAAGTTCTAATGCATCCCAAACTGCATTAGTTTCTTTTTCAACTAACTTTTTAGCTTGTTTGATTGTTGATGCTAAACCTAATTTATTTAATCTTGCATATAAAAATGGTTTGAATAGTTCAAGAGCCATTTTTTTTGGTAAACCACATTCATGAAGTTTAAGGTCTGGTCCTACGACGATTACAGATCTTCCTGAATAATCTACTCTTTTACCTAATAAGTTTTGTCTAAACCTACCCTGCTTACCTTTAAGCATTTCAGCTAATGATTTAAGAGGCCTTTTGCCTGTTCCAGTAATTACTCTACCTCTTCTTCCATTGTCGAAAAGTGCATCCACTGATTCCTGAAGCATTCTTTTTTCATTTCTAACAATAATGTCTGGAGCCTTAAGATCCATTAATCTCTTTAGACGATTATTTCTATTGATTACTCTTCTATAAAGATCATTTAAATCTGAAGTAGCAAATCTACCTCCATCCAAAGGTACTAGAGGTCTTAATTCAGGCGGGATAACTGGAATTACAGTTAA
>JADHRH010000007.1 GCA_016777545.1 Candidatus Pelagibacter sp. | reverse complement strand
TAAAGGTTTTTCGATTTTAACATCCATAATCTAAATATGGATATTAAAAAAAAATTTGCAATAGCTATTTATTAGTTATTAACGTTGAATTAAGCGGCAGATGTTTTGTCCATCTTTGTTTTTGTATTATTTTTTGAATGAACAATGATAGGTTGCGATAGACCTTTAGCCGCACTAGCATCTACTATCACTTCTTCAACGTTATCCTGACTTGGTAAATCATACATGGTTTTTAATAAAATATTTTCTAATATCGATCTCAGTCCTCTGGCACCAGTTTTTTTGTTGATTGCTTTTTGTGCAATTTCTCTCACTGCATTTTCTTTAAAACTTAATTTGGCACCATCTAATTTAAATAATTCTTGATATTGTTTGATTAAAGAATTTTTTGGTTCTTGTAATATTTTGATTAAAGATTTCTCATCTAAATCTTCTAGTGTAGCTATCATTGGTAATCTTCCAATAAACTCTGGTATCAAACCATATTTCAATAAATCTTCAGGTTCTAAGGTTTTCATCCACTCACCAGTTTTTTTATCATCAGTTTTTTTAACATTTGCACCAAAACCAATAGAAGTTCCCTTGTCTCTTTGTGAAATAATTTTATCTAAACCAGCAAATGCGCCACCACAAATAAATAGTATATTTGTAGTATCAACTTGTAAAAATTCTTGTTGAGGGTGCTTTCTTCCTCCTTGAGGTGGAACACTCGCAACTGTTCCTTCCATAATCTTCAAAAGAGCTTGTTGAACACCTTCACCAGAAACATCTCTTGTAATTGAAGGGTTCTCAGATTTTCTGCTAATCTTATCTACTTCATCAATGTAGACAATTCCACGTTGTGCTTTTTCTACATTATAATCAGCTGCTTGTAATAATTTTAAAATAATGTTTTCAACATCTTCACCAACATAACCAGCTTCTGTAAGAGTTGTTGCATCAGCCATTGTGAAAGGAACATCAAGTATTCTAGCCAAAGTTTGTGCTAATAAAGTTTTACCACAACCTGTAGGACCCACTAGTAGAATGTTGGATTTTGAAAGTTCAACAGTTTTACTAGTCTTGCTTTCATAGTTTAATCTTTTGTAGTGATTATGCACCGCTACAGACAAAACTTTTTTTGCATGAGGCTGTCCAATTACATAATCATCTAATACTGCACAAATTTCTTTTGGCGATGGTAATCCATCTTGATGTTTTACAAATGAGTCTTTGCTTTCTTCTTTTATAATATCCATACAAAGTTCAACACACTCATCACAGATAAAAACTGTTGGACCAGCAATTAATTTTCTAACTTCATGTTGGCTCTTGCCACAGAAAGAACAGTAAAGAATATTTTTATTATTTGTGCTCATAATTTATAAACGAATCAATGTTGTTACTTTAATATAGATGACTCATACTAATCAAGTATGTACTTGACAATTTTCAAGATATTGTGGTTTAAGATCTGTTCTCTACTACTTCATCTATTAAACCAAAGTCTTTAGCAATATCAGGGGTCATAAAATTATCTCTTTCAAGAGCTTTTTTAATATCCTCTACTGATTTGCCAGTGTGCTTTGAATAAATTTCATTAAGTCTTTTTTTAAGTGCCAAGACTTCATTTGCATGAATTTCAATATCTGTAGCTTGACCTTGAAAACCAGCAGATGGTTGGTGAACCATAATTCTAGAATTAGGTAGAGAAAACCTTTTACCTTTTTTTCCAGCAGCTAAAAGAAAAGATCCCATTGAAGCAGCCTGCCCAATGCATAAAGTTGAAACATCTGGTTTGATGTATTGCATAGTATCATAAATACCTAGACCAGCAGTTACAAGACCACCTGGACTATTAATATATAAATTAATTTCTTTTTTTGGATCCTCAGATTCTAAAAATAAAAGTTGCGCGGTAACAAGAGACGCTACGTTATCGTTAATTGGTCCAACTAAAAAAATTATTCTTTCTTTTAAAAGTCTAGAATAAATATCATAAGCTCTTTCACCCTTGTTAGATTGTTCCACAACCATAGGGACTAATGTATTCATTTGATCAGAAAAATTTGTTGTCATAAGTTGATTCTTATCAGTTATACAACTTGTGATTACTTTTTGCTAACTTTTTTTGGTGCAGCTTTTTTTGTTTTTGTGGGCTTAGTTGCTGCTTTTTTTGGTGCAGCTTTTTTTGGTGCAGCTTTTTTGGGTGCTGCTTTTTTTTGTGAATCTTCCTGATCATGATCGTGATTATGATCATGCTCTTGTTTTTGATGTTCTTTTAGTATTTTTTCAGCTTCGTCTTTGCTTATTTCTTTTTTATTAGGTTTTGCTTTTGATTTAATTACATCAATTATTTTTTCTTCATATACTGTTCCTCTTAAGCTAGCCAAAGCTGATGGATTTTTTTGATAAAATTCCATAACCATTTTTTCTTGACCTGGCATCATTCTAAGTTGTTTTTGTACCTCGGCTTGTATTTCTTGCTCTGTAACTTTAATTTTGTTTTGCTCACCAAACTCATTCAAGATTAATCCAACTTTAATTCTTTTTTTAGCTATTTCTTCAAATTTTTTTCTACTTTTTTTAGAGTCTTCCTCACTCATGCCTTGTGATAAGATTTTAACCTCTTCTTCTAAAAGATTTTCAGGAATTTCGTCGACTTTAAAATTTTCAATTTCTTTAAGAATTTGTGTTTTAGCCAACCTACCTAAAGAATTTTTATATTCATCATTAATTTGCTTAGATACTAAAATTTTTAAATCAGCTAAGTCTTTAGCTCCTAAATTTTTTGCAAATTCGTCATTTATTTTTACTTCTTCAGATTTTCTTACAGATATAATCTTACATGTAAAACTAGCTTTTTTATTAGCAAATTCTTTATGAGGGTAATTTTCAGGTAGTGTAGCCTCTACAACTTTTTCATCGTTTTTTTTGACACCAATTAATTGGTCATCAAATCCTTTAATAAATAAATCTTTTCCAAGTATTAATTGAGTATTTTTACCTTCACCACCAGTAAATTCTTTACCGTCAATTGTTGCTTTATAATCAAAAATAACCAAATTTTCTTTTAAAGCTTTTGTTTCATCAGCAACATCTTTAAAGTTATTCTGACTTTTGGCGATTTCATTAATTCTCTTATCTGTTTCTGAATTATCAATTTTAACTGAATATTCATCAAATTTTATATTTTCAACAGACTTAAGTTCAACTTTTGGAAGTTCTGTTACAGAAATCACATATTCTAAATCCTTATCTTCTCCATAGGTTTTTAAATCAAGTTTTGGTTGGCCTGCTGGTTTTATTTTATTATCCTCTAATGCCTTGGTGGATGTTTCTTTTAAAACCTTGTCTAAAACCTCACTAAAAATTGCTTGGCCAAATTGTCTTTTAAGAATTTCTTTGGGAACTTTTCCTGGTCTAAAGCCTTTTAAATTAACAGTCCCTTTAATTTCTTCATACTTTGCGTCCATATGAGTACTCATAGTTTTTTTATCTATGAAAACTTTAATGTCCTTATTTAAACCTTTTATATTCTCTACTGTTACTTTCATAATTTTATAACTTTTTGGTAGGCGAAAAAGGACTCGAACCTTCACATCTTGCGATACTGGTTCCTAAGACCAGCGCGTCTACCAATTCCGCCATTCGCCCACAATCTTGTGGGGTTTTATATATTATTGATATCATTTGTCCAATGACAATAATTATAAAATATATTAATAATCATGTGATTTAGTAATAATTTATAAAAATGATAATTTCACCCTGCATTAGTATATGCAAAACCGATCCCCAAACAGGGTATTGTTACGGTTGCGGTAGAAACAACGAAGAAAAAAAAATGTGGAAATTAGACAGTACTACTAATCAATGGAAACAAGATAATTTAATTAACATTCAACAAAGACTTAACGGTTGGCAGCTTGAGAGCTTTAAAGATTCATACAAACATAAAATAGAGAATGGTATTTCTTTATATAAAAAGGTTTTAAATAATGAGTAAATCAACATTAGCTATTATAATTTATATAGCAGGACTTATATTTGGTGCTTTAGTGCTAGATTTATGGAGTGCGGAAACAGGACCCAAAGCTTTCATTGGTATTGGTTGGACAGCTATCCTGCTTGTTGCTCTACTCCATGCTGATAAGTATGAAAAAAAATAGTTTACAAACTAAAATAATTTATTTTTTATTTTTTTTTATTGGCATTCAATCAGTATCTATTTCAGAAATAATGCATTTGACTGGTTGCAAAAACCTAAAAGATGGATTTATTAAAAATGAATATATTTTAAACTTTGAAAAATCATTAATGATTAGAAATTATATATATGACAATAAGACATTTAAAAAATATAAGTCTACTGATCTAAGTGTGAAACAAGAAGGTTCAGTAGAAAGATTTATTTATGAAGAATCAGATCTAATTTATACTGATAAAATTGGCTATCCACAGTTCTACACTCAACTTATGTTTAAAAAAGATAGTCCAATAATAAATATCAAAACAGTAATTAACGGAGAAGAAGGTATATCAAAAATATCTACTTGCAAAAAAGTTGAGGTATTTGTTAAAGAAAGTTAAGATTTTTTATTTTTTTTATTTAACTTACTTATAAAATTAGTTTTTTTTGGAATGGGTCTATTGCTTGTAATATTACTTCTATGTTTAGCAAATGCTTGTTTTTGAGCTAACTTCATTGCTTTTTTTGATGACATTATTTTATTCTATATTTATTCCTAATAAAATAAACTTTAATTAATCGAAATTTTTTGTCTTTGTAAAACGTTAAAATTTTTATCAGTAATTACCATTTCACCAGATGAAACAGCAGTATTCGTAACTTCTAAGATTGTAACATAATGGGTAATTAAAACTAAATTTTTACTACTATTCCATTCATTTACATATTCTTTTAGTTCTTTGATTTGTTTGGTTTTATTTTTTGAAAATTTTTCACTAAAAAAAGAATTTAAAAAGCTTTTTGTTTCAAATTTTTTAAAAGCATATTCAGCTGTTTGTTTGCATCTACACCATTCACTAGATAAAACTTTATCAACCTTTATTTGATTTTTTGTAAAAAAAATTCCTAAATTTATAGATTGAACGATGCCCTCTTTATTTAAATTCCGTTGGGTGGAACAATCGGTTACATCAAAATTGCTAGGATCTCCTCCTCCAGGGGCATAAGCATGTCTCACAAATATTAATTTTCCCCCGTCCTTTAAAATATTTTCAATGTTTGTGTTAGAATAAGTTTTAAATGGTAGATTGAAAGATATAAGTAAAAATATTAAAATTTTAATAAGTTTCATGAATGACTATTAAGTTCGAAAAAATAAATAATTCAATAATTAAATGTAAAAAATGTCCTCGCTTAATTAGTTATAGTAAAAAAATTTCAAAAGACAAAAGAAAGCAAAATATTAACGAAATTTATTGGGGAAAACCTGTGCCTGGGTTTGGTGACATTAATGGCAAATTAATGATTATTGGACTTGCTCCTGCAGCACATGGAGGAACAAGAACAGGTAGAGCTTTTACTGGAGATAAGTCGGGTGATTTTTTATTTAATTGTCTCTATAAAGTTCAAATTTCAAATCAACCTAAATCTACAAACATCAATGATGGTTTAAAATTAAAAAATACTTACATCACAAACATACTTAAGTGTGTTCCCCCAGAAGATAAGCCCTTAAAAAGTGAGTTGGATAATTGTTCAAGTTATTTTGATTATGAAATTAAAAATTTAAAAAAATTGAAGGTAATTTTAACTCTAGGAAAGATAGCTTTTGATAATTGCATTAAATTTTATAATAAAAGTTATAAATTTGAAAAAAAATTAAAATTCAAGCATGGAGCAAAATATAAGTTGCCAGATGGGAGGACTTTAATTGCAAGCTATCATCCGAGTCCAAGAAATGTAAATACTAAAGTTATTAATACAAAAAAAATGATTTCATTATTAAGAAAAGCTAAAAAATTATTTAAACTTTAATACTGTCACAAAAATAAGGTTTTAAATCTTCAAATAAACTTCCTGGAATTTTCATAGGTTTTCCTTCTTCATTAACAAAGACCAAATGAACTTTAGCTTCTGTTATCAAATCTTCATCCCTACTAATAAATTGATTCATAAAAAACGAGGTTTTTGTAACTGACTTTATAAAAGATCTCACTTTAAGTTGATCCTCAAGATATGAGGGTTTTATGTATTCTATATTGCATGACTTTACTATTATTAAAGCTCCAAATTTTTCTTTTATCTTTTTATTACTGAAACCAAGTTCGACTAAAGCTTCAGTTCTAGCTCTTTCAAGAAATTTTAGATAATTTGCATAATAAACTACACCACCCGCATCTGTGTCTTCATAATAAACTTTTAAATCATAAAAAAAATTTTCATGCATGTAATTATACTAACAAAAAAAATGATTTTTAACATCAAAGTAAGATATAATAATGATAATGAAAGTTTATATAATTTGGCTAACTGCCGTTATAGCTTGGAATTTCATGGTGCCAGGAGCAACACCATTAGAAGATGTGGTTGTTGCTGTACTTTTGTCGTTAATGAGTATGTTTCTTAAAAAAAAACTTTAAATCAAATTTATTTATCTGAAAAATAAATGTTTTGATAATACGATATTGCTTTTAGTTTTGAATTATCGGTATCAGTCATTATTGCTACACCTGAAATATTATCGACATCTAAACCATGTAACTTCATAAAATCTTCTTTAACATTAGCTTTAACTGTAACCCATGTATTAGGTTTATCGATTGTAGTTGACAAAACATAGTCAATAGATTTTTTTGTGTACGGACTAGGCCAATTTTGATCAATTATATTATTGCTTGAAAATACATAGTTAATTGCTCTATTTGACAAGGGTGTTGCTCCTGTTTTTTTAATTACAAAAACACGTGCTGCATAATCATGACCTTTTTTACTGTTTTCAATTATCCCTGAAAGATCTTTTTCAACTTTCCAAGTAATATTAATAAATGGTGTTTTATTTAAATCTATTTCTATTTCCTTACCAAGTCCTGAGCCTACCCCTTCAGCTTCAGCTTTGATATAAGCACCATTCTCATTAGACCCAAGTGTCCATTTGGTTTCTCCTTTGACCTTTTTTACTTGTAGATTCTTGAACTCTTCATCCGTAAATTCAAATACCCTAATATTTTCAGCAACAGTACTGGTTGAAAATAGAATTAATGTTAGAAATAAAATTAAAAAATTTTTTATCATTGCAGTCTATATAGCTATTGTATTTCAAAAAACAATATTTGAACAAAATTTAAACATTTAAAAATCAACTTTAGGTATTAATTCTAATGATATGAAAATAATTTCTATATTTGTCCTTTTAGTCTATTGGTCGGTAATACTGCTTGCACCTGTCATTTCTAAAGAACAAAAAATTTACAAGACTGAGACCAAAATAACCTTAAATAAGCTTAATAAGTAGATCTACCACCACTAATATCAAATACTGCTGCTGTAGAAAATGAATTTTCTTCAGAGGATAACCAGCAAACTAATGAAGTAAACTCTTCAATTTCTAGAAATCTACCTCTTGGAACTTTTGATAACATCCTAGCAACGTGTTCCTTTGACATTTGGTCTAAGATTCTAGTTTTTGCACCAGCTGGCGTTATTGCATTAACAGCAATATTTTTATCAGCTAATTCTTTGCCTAGTGATTTAGTTAGACCAATAGCCCCTGCTTTTGCTGAACTATAAGCGCTCGCATTTGCGTTCCCATCTTTACCAGCAACTGAAGCAACGTTAACAATTCTTCCATAGTTATTCTTGATCATATTGGGAACAATGCATTTGCAGCAATTAAAAGTGCCCATTAAATTAATTTGAACTATCTTATTCCATTCATCAACATCATAGTCCCACAGAGATGAGGTTGAGCCAGTAATACCAGCATTATTAATTAAAATGTCAATATTAGATATTTTTGTTATTTGGTCTACAGTATTTTTAACATTACTAAAATTAGATACATCTACTACATTATATGCAAGGTTTGGATTGTTTATTTCTTTTACAGCTTTTTGTAATTCTTTTTCATCAATATCCCAGATTATAGTTTTTACGCCAGAATTTAAAAATCTCTTTGCAATATCTAGACCGAAACCTTGGGCGCCACCAGTAATTATTGCAGTTCTATTTTTAAGATCAAATTGATGCATTAAGATTTTTTATTAGCAATAAGATAATAAGTTAAAGAAGAGATAAAAGTGCCGATTATCCAAGAATAAGAATGAAAGCTCATTAAGCTTTCATTCCAAATTGTAGAAGCAGAAAAGATAAAGCCTAAAAACAAAGAATAAAGACCTCTTAAATTCCAACCATTTGAATAAAAATATAGCCCTTCAGTATTTGATGAAAAAATTTGTCTATTGTCTAAATTAGTTTCTTTAACAAAGTAATAGTCAATAATTATAAGTCCAAATATTGGTCCAAAAAAAGAGCTTAGAGTGTCAATAAATGCTAAAATGCCAATCTGACTTAATAAAGGTAACCAAAAAATACCAATTATAAAACCAATGCAACCAATTATGATTGCTGAACTTCTTAAATTTAGAACACTTGGAATAAAATTTATTAGTGAATTTTGAGTTGGAATATAATTTGCAATTAAATTAGTTGAAGCAGATGAAAAAATAATAAAAAATAAAACAATCACGGTTAATTGTATATTATCGATCTTACCCACTATATCAGTTGGGTTTGTTAAAATTCTTTCCATAAGTTCCAAATTTTTATTTAGAAAAATATCTGCCCCAATGACAATAAAAACTGTAAAAAAAGAAAATAATAATAAATTTAATAATAGGCTTAAGTTACCTTTTTTTAATTCCTTTTCGTCTTTAACATATCTGCTAAAGTCTCCATAATTTACAATTATAACAGAAAAATATGCAAAAACTGTTCCAACCACAGCAATTAATGGAGCTATATTAGTTTTATCAAATAGATTATTTATAGAAAAAATATCAACAAAAGCTGAACTTATAACTTTAACGTCATAGAGTAATACAACTAAAAAAAATATTAACATCCCGCTATAAACAGTAATTGCTGAAAATTTTATTATACTTCTATTAAATTGATGGCTTTTGCTAAATAAAAAAAGCTGCAAACTAATTGTAAAAATAAAAGCAATCCAATCAATTAAATTTAATCCTAAAATAAAAATTAAAAAAATATCTTCATCAAGAAAAGAGCTATCAATAGAAAAAATTGAAATTCTAATCAGATAACTAAAAAGTTTTGATAAAAAATAAGTTTGAATGCCAAACATAAAGATGCCAACAATTCCTCTTGTTAAAGCAAAATATTTAGCTCCGTTAATTCCAAGAGCGCTTCTTAAAATTACTGGAAACGGTAATCCATATTTTTGGGAGGGTTTACCTATTAAATTAGCAAAAAAATAAACAAATATAGATGCAATCAAACTACCAAATAAAACTACAAATATATTAAGTTCATAAACTAAATAAAGAGAAGCAATTAAAGAAAAAGCAATTACACTTTGAATATTACATCCCCAAAAATAAAATAACTCTTTCCAAGTCCAATTTTTGTCATTGGGATTAACACTAACTAACTCCCAGTTTATTAAAGCATTGTTTGATTTGATTTGATTCACTAGTTTTATAATAAACTAATAAATACTACTGTCCATATAGATAGGTTGGTAGCCATAAAGCAATTTGTGGAAATACTATTATTAAAATAAGTCCAATAACTTGAATCACCATAAATTGCATCATTCCATAATAAATATCTTTAAGATCCCATTCTGGAACTACACCTTTTAAGAAATAAGCAGATAGAGCTACAGGTGGTGAGAGCCATGCGGTCTGTAGATTAACTGCAACAAGTATTGCAAACCAAGTTAAATTAAATCCTAGAGCTTCAACTAATGGTATAATTATTGGAACTATAATCATTACTATTGGTACCCATTCTAAAGGCCAACCTAATAAGAAAATTATAACCATAATCATGCCAAGGATTAAATATCTATTCATTTCTAAACTTAGTAAAAATTCAGTTAAAAGCATCGGTGTTCCTAATCTAGAAAACACTGCCCCAAAAAAATTTGATGCTGCAACCAATACCATTATCAAAGCTGAAATTTCTAGAGTTTTAACTAAAGCCTCTTGTAACTTTTTAAAAGTTAATTTTCTATAAGCGACCGCTAAAAGCAAGGATCCCATTGCACCACAGCCTGCAGCTTCAGTTGGAGTTGCAAAACCAAATAAAATACTTCCTAGCGCAGCGAAGACTAAAGCGGCTGGTGGAACTAGTCCTAGAAAGAATTCTATCCAAACTGCTTTCATGCTAGTAGCTCTCAACTCTACTGGTAAAACCGGTCCAAGACTTGGGTCAATCCAACATCTAATTGTTGTGTAAGCCGCATATAAGGTTGCTAGTAATATTCCAGGAATAATTGCTGCAGCAAAGAGGTCTGTTACTGGAATTTCCATTATTGGACCCATCACAACTAACATAATGCTTGGTGGTATTAGAATACCCAATGTACCACCAGCTGTAATTGTTCCAGCGGCCAATCTCACATTATAACCTGATTTATTCATAGATTTGGCTGCCATTATTCCAAGTATAGTTACAGAGGCACCAACAATTCCTGTGGCAGCTGCAAAAACAACTGATACAAAAAGAACAGCATAATATAAAGAGCCTCTTACTTTAGAAAGCATTAGCTGAAATGCTGAAAATAATCTCTCCATCAAACCAGCCTGCTCCATCATAATTCCCATAAAAACAAAGAGGGGAACAGCGGCCAAAGTTTGCTCTGTCATGACCATAGAAAACTGCAGGGTCATTAAATAAAATACTAATTTACCAAATCCAAGGTATCCAAAAACAAATCCAAGGAATATTAAAGTAAATGAAATTGGAAAACCTACAAAAATAGAGAACAACATTACCCCTATTAAAATGAAACCTAAGACAGCTGGATCCATAAATTCAGCTAACATTATTTTTGTTCTCCTGGCCACTTGCCTTTAGTTGCGGCCCAATAGCTTTTTAATAATTCAGATACTCCTTGAACTAATAAAAATATAATTCCTAAAAATAAACATGCTTTAATTGGCCACATATATGGCATCCAAGCAGTGTCCATCCCTTTTTCACCTCTCATTATAGATTCTTGTAAAAACCCAGTCGACATATACAAAAATACGCTTAATCCAGGAAAATAAAATATAAGGTATAACCAGAAATCTATTCTACCTTGGTTTTTAGTTTTAAAATTTCTGTATAAAAAATCAGCTCTTATATGAACACCTTTTGATAAAGCATAACCAGCACCAAGCATGAATAGAGCTCCATACATAAATCTACTCATGTCATACGCCCACATTGTAGGAGCATTAAAAAGTTTTCTTGCTAAAACCTCATAAACCATCGCAAATATTAAAGGGATGGTGATCCAACAAACCACATTACCAATCCACTTACTTGCTAAATCAATTTTTGTAATAGTTAATGCCATCCATTTTGGCATATCGTCAGGCATTGATCCTGAACCACCTCGCCTTTCAGCTATCATTTCATCAGATATATCTAATTTGGTAGGTTCGTTTGCCATAATAAATTCTCTAAAAAAAAACTAAAGCGGATCGTTAAATCCGCTTTAGTTATATTTATTTTTTTTCTAAATACTACTTTAATGTTTCAGCGTGAGCCATTCCTAGCTTAGCGTTAGACATTTGAGATCCAGACCAGAAAGGCACTGCAATATCAGCAAATGCTTTTTGAGAGTCCCAAACCTTTTTAAAGAATTTGTTCTCATTAGCATTTTTTTCTAAACTTGCTTTTGCAGCAGCCATATATGCTGGGAAATAATCAGCTGGGGTATCATGTAAAATCACACCGTGTTTTCCAGTCAACTCAGCTAGAGCTTTTCCGTTTTCATATATTCTGTAACTCATTGATTTTGATAGAGATGCATTCGCAGCAACTTCTAAAGCTTTTTTCTCTAAAGCAGACATCTTTTTGTATTTAGAGCCTGTAATATAGAAGTCAGCATTTACTACTACTTGGTGAAGACCTTGTAGGTAGTAATGTTTTAGAACTTTCTGGAAACCAAATACCATGTCAGGTTTTGGACAACACCATTCAGCAGCATCAATTGTTCCTGCTTCAAGAGCTGGAAGAATATCTCCACCACCCATTGCAACAGAAGCTACACCAATATCTTTATAAGTTTGTCCTGGAATTCCTGGAGGAGTTCTGAACTTGTACTTTCTAAAGTCTGCCATGCTGTTAATTGGCTCTTTGAACCAACCTAAAGCTTCTGGGCCTACTGGTTGTAACATAAATCCTTTGATGTCTCTTCCCATCTCAGACCATAGTTGGTCGTAAAGTTCTTTACCACCAGCGTATTGGAACCAAGATAAAAATGCGAGATTATCAATACCAACACCTGCACCTGCTACTGGCGAACCAAATAACATAGCTGCTGGGTGATCACCTGACCAGTAGTGAGTCCAAGCAAAACCACAATCGATTAATCCTTTATCAACTGCATCTAAAGTTTCTTTTACACCTACTACAGCGCCTGCTGGCATAATTTCGAACTTAAGTGATCCACCAGTTAATTCTGTTACTGTGTCAGTGAAATCTTTTAACATTACCACTTCATCAGCTTTTGAACTAATTACTGTTTGACACTTAAGAGTTTGTGCGGATGCACCTGTTACTGTCATTACAGTAAGTAGAAGCGATCCAACGAACAAAGATATTATTTTTTTCATATTAATATTTCCTTCTTATTGTGTTTTTTTATGTACGAGACCTTCTCAAAAAATTTAATTAGAAACAAGTGTTAATATAAAAAAAAACTAAGTTATTTTCATTGCTAACGCTAGTATTTTATTTTTTTAGATATTATAAGACCTAAGTCATGGACAAATTTGATTTTATCATACTTGGAGCTGGTTCAGCAGGTTGTGTACTAGCAAACAGATTGTCTGAAAATCCTCATCATAAAGTTCTTTTAATTGAAGCTGGTGGCAAAGATAATTATCCATGGATTCATATACCAGTTGGTTATTTTAAAACTATGCACAATCCAAATGTGGATTGGTGTTACAACACTGAGCCGGATGAAACTATGAACAATAGATCTATTAGATATCCAAGAGGTAAAACTTTGGGTGGCAGTTCATCTATTAATGGTTTGCTTTATATAAGAGGACAGCACAGAGATTATGATATTTGGAGACAGTTAGGAAATAAGGGTTGGAGTTGGAATGATGTTTTGCCTTATTTTATTAAAGCTGAAAATCAAGAAAGAGGTAAAAATGAATATCATGGTGTTGGGGGACCTCTTTCAATTTCAAATCAAAGAATGAGTTTACCTTTATTAAATGAATTTAGAAATGCAGCAGAAGAGTTTGGAATTCCAAAAACAGATGATTTTAATACAGGCAACAATCATGGTTGTGGTTATTATCAAGTTACAGAAAAAGATGGATTTAGATGTAGTACAGCCGTTGGATATTTAAATCCAATTAAAAAAAGATCTAATTTAAAAATAATTATAAATGCACATATAAAAAAAATAAATTTTGAAAATAAAATTGCTAAAGAGGTTGAGTACTGGGTTGATAATAAGTTATTTACTGTCGGTGCTGATAAAGAAATTATCTTATCATCAGGGGCAATTGGATCTCCACAACTTTTACAAGTTTCTGGTATTGGAGACTCAAATAAACTTAAAAAATTAGGTATTGAAATAGTTCATGAATTGAAGGGTGTTGGTGAAAATTTACAGGATCATTTAATGTTTAGACCTATTTATAAAATTCAAAATTTAAAATCTCTTAATAAAAAGATTAATAGTCTTTTTGGAAATTTATTAATTGGGTTAGAATATGTTTTTAATAGAAGCGGTCCAATGACTATAGGAGCCAGTCAACTTGGGATGTTTGCTAAAAGTGATCCTTCAATAGAATTACCTGATTTGCAATGGCATGTTCAACCTATGAGCATGGATACTTTAGGTGCAACTAAAAATCACGATTTCCATGCATTCACTCCTACTGTTTCCAATATAAGACCAACTAGTAGAGGACATATAAGTATTGTAGATAAAGACTCTCGAACTTACGCAAAAATAAAAATGAACTATCTATCAACTGATGAAGACAGAAGAATTGCAGCAGCTGGTCTTAAATTGACTAGAAAAATTGTTTTAGAATCAGAAACATTTAAAAAATATCAACCAGAAGAATATAGGCCTGGAATTCATCTTAATGAGGATGAAGAAATTTTAAAAGCTGCAGCAGACTATGCACAAACAATATTTCATCCTGTTGGCACTTGTAAAATGGGAAATGATGATAGTGCAGTAGTTACAGATCAATTAAAGGTTCATGGTATAAATAATTTAAGAGTAATTGATGCTTCAATCATGCCCAACATTACTTCTGGAAATACTAACGCACCTACAATAATGATTGCAGAAAAAGGTGCCGATATGATACTAAACAATTGATGTTTGCTGAATTGATAAGACCAGAACAGCTAGTTATTTTAACTCAAATTATTTTTATTGATTTAGTTTTAGCAGGAGACAATGCCATTATTATTGGAATGGTTGCTTCTAAATTTCCACCTGAACAAAGAAAAAAAGTAATCTTTTGGGGAATAGGTGGTGCAGTAATTTTAAGAATTATCCTAACCATGTTAACTGCTTATTTATTGCAAATAACAGGATTAAGATTGATAGGAGGATTACTTCTTCTTTACATAGTCTACAAACTCTACACAGACGTAATCAAAGGTCAGTCAAGTGATGAAGATATTAAAGTAGATAATTCAAGCTTTATGAAAGCTATATGGACTGTTTTACTTGCTGATTTTACAATGAGTTTGGATAATGTTTTGGGTGTAGCTGGTGCTGCTGGTGATCACTATGTATTATTAGTATTTGGTTTAGCTTTATCAATAATTCTTATGGCAACAGCTGCCACTGTAATTTCAAGATGGATTAATGAATATAAATGGATAGCCTGGATTGGTTTAATTGCTATACTGGTTGTTGCTATCGAATTAATTTATACTGATTTAAAGTTATTTATTTAAATGTACTTACAAAAAATAAATCTTAAAAATAAATATGCATTAGTTACTGGTGCAGGTAAAGGATTAGGAAGAGCCTGCTCAATTGCTCTTGCTGAAGCTGGAGCTACAATCATTGCTTTAAGTAGAACTCAATCAGATCTTGATAAACTTGAAAAAGAAATAAAAAAAATAAGAGGTAAAGTTATTAAAGTTAATTGTGATGTAATGAATTACGAAGATCTTAAAGAAAAACTAGATAAGATTAAGATTATAGATATTTTGGTTAATAATGCTGGGACAAATATTCCAGAACCTTTTGAAAAAATTAAACAAGAAAGTATGAACTACTTAGTAGATTTAAACCTTAAAGCTGCTTTTAATGTTGCTCAATTAGTTGTTAAAAAAATGTTAAAGAATAAAAAAAGAGGTGGATCTATTATTAATATGTCATCACAACTTGGTCATGTTGGAATGTCTGGTAGAAATGTTTATAACATGACAAAATTTGGTATTGAAGGTTTGACTAAGGGTATGGGTGTTGAGCTTGCAAAAAACAATATTAGAGTAAATACAGTGGCCCCTACTTTTGTAGCAACACCAATGGTTAAAAGATTTTTTAAAAATAAAGAATTTAAAAAACTAGCTTTAGGGAATATTCCTATGGGAAAATTAGCAACAGAAAGTGATGTTGCAACAAGCGTTTGTTTTTTAGCTTCATCCGCTTCATCGATGATTACAGCCACATCAATCCTAGTAGACGGTGGATGGACAGCAAAGTAATATATAGATTACTTTCATTAGTAGCGTTATTTTTTTCAACTCAATCTTTTGCAGTAGAGTTTCAGGGAAAATTCATTCAAGGACATTACATTATTGGAAAAACTGAGCCTGGGTCATCAATTTTTGTAGATAAAAAAAAAGTTAAAGTCACAAAAGATGGATATTTTGCATTTGGAATTGAAAAAGATAGAAAATTTGACATTACAATTACTGAAAATAATAACAAAATTGTAAAAAAAATTAAAAAAAGAAAATACAATATTCAAAAAATTGAAGGCTTGCCTAAAAAAAAAGTTACACCACCTGAAGAATTTTATGCAAGAATAAAAAGGGAAAATAAATTAATAGCTGATGCAAGAGAAATTGAAAGTGATTTACAGTTTTTTAAAGAAAAGTTTATTATCCCAGTTGATGATGCAATAATTACTGGTGTTTATGGTAGTCAAAGAATTTTAAATGGCATACCCAAATGGCCTCATTATGGTTTAGATTTTGCTCAAAAAAAAGGTACTCCAGTTAAAGCAATGAATAACGGTGTTGTTACTCTAGCTGAAAAAGACTTATTTTATACTGGAGCAACTTTAATATTTGACCATGGTCATGGTGTTTCAACTCTTTACATGCATATGGATGAAATTTTTGTAAATGTAGGTGATCATGTTAAAAAAGGAGATATCATTGCTACAGTTGGTTCCTCTGGTAGATCAACAGGACCACATCTTGATGTAAGACTTAATTGGTTTGGTACTAGACTAGATCCTGCAACTATATTAAACATTCAATAATGAAAAAAACCATATTAGAAAAAACAGCAAATAAATTAGTTAATGCATTTATTAACAATAAAATAATTGCACCACTTCCAATAAAATTTACAAAAACATTAAGTGAAGCTCAAAAACTAAGAAAATTATGCGAGAGTAAAGTTAAAGATCCAATAATAGGATTTAAAGCTGCAGGGACAGGTATACCTGTCATGAAAAAACTTAAAGAAAAAAAACCTTTCTATGC
>JADHRH010000006.1 GCA_016777545.1 Candidatus Pelagibacter sp. | reverse complement strand
ACTCTGGCTTAGTCATTTTCAATTTAGCAGGCATGTTTACCCATAATTGAAATCCATGAAGCTTACCTTCTTTCATTGCGGGCATTTCTGAATGAATGATGCCACTTCCAGTTTTCATCCACTGAACATCTCCAGCTGTCATTATTCCTTCACCACCTGTACTGTCTTTATGTTCAAAGTCACCAGCCAGCATATACGTTACTGTTTCAATTCCTCTGTGAGGGTGGGGAGGGAAGCCTCCAATGTAATCTTCTTTATTTTCAGAACCAAACTCATCCAACATTAAAAAAGGATCGTGGTAATCAATAAGGTGAGTACCAATACTTCTTTTTAATTTAACACCAGCACCATCTGATGCTGAAACTGGTTCTATTATCTTTTCAACTTCAATATTTGCCATTTTCTAAATTACTTATTATGAGAGCCATCACAAAGAGGCTGATTGTTTGTTGCTTTGCATGTACAAAAAAAAACTTTTTTTGTCTCTTCAGCTTTATAAGCTAGAGGAGTAAATTCAGAGCCTTTGTGAGAACCATCACATAATGGTTGTTTTGAACTTTTTCCACAAGCACACCAATAATAAGATTTATCTTTTTCAACTTCTACTGCAATCGGTGCATCTCCTGCTCTATGTGCTTTTGTCATTATTAACCTTTCAATTTGATTGAACTGTATTTAATACTTTGTTATGAATAATGCAATAAGGCAATATAATCATACCAGTATATAAAATCATACCATGAAAAATTTAATAGATTGTCCAGCTGAAAGAGCCGTCTACTTTCTTGGAGGTAAATGGAAAATTAGGATCTTGTTTGGTTTACTGCAAAGAAAAAAAATGAGATTTGGTGAGTTTAAAAAAGCATTAAAAACTATTACACAACAAATGTTATCTAAGCAGCTTAAAGAGTTAGAGGCTGATGGTATAATTAATAGAAAAGTTATTCAAATAATGCCTCCAAATGTTGAGTATTCACTTACTGAATTTGGTCTTTCAGTTATGCCTATTTTAAAATCTTTTTCTGAATGGAACAAAAAAAATACTCGAACTATTTCAGTAAAACTAAATAAGAATTTTGAAGAGAATAGAATTAAATAATATCAAGTAATTGTTTTAAGTTTTTAACTTCATCTTTAGGTTTATAATCAAGATTATCAAAAATATTATTATTTCTATTTACCCAAATAGAACTGTAACCATAATTCCCACCACCAGAAACATCCCAAGTGTTAGCACTTAAAAATGCAACTTCTTCTTTTTGTATTTTGTATTTTTTAATTGGCAAGTCATAAACTTTTGCGTCTGGTTTATAAATTCCAACTTCTTCAATTGAAAAAATATCATCAAATATATTATCTAGATTATTACTCTTAACTAATTCATTAAGAAGAGAGGGTGTTCCATTTGAAAGAATACCTAATTTATAATTTTTTTCTTTTAATCTTTTTAAAACCTCAGGTACCTCAGGAAAAGGTGAGAGAACCTTATAAAGATTTAATAATTCATTTCTCATTGATGAATCTATTTCGTAAGCCTTCATAGATTTATCCAAACTATCTTCGGTTACTTGCCAAAAGTCCTTATGTCTATTCATTAGACTTCTAAGCCAAGTGTATTCAAGTTGAGTAGTTCGCCAATAATTAGCAAAGCCTTCCCATTTATCACCAATTTTATCTTTACATTTTTCTGCAGCTGAATTGACATCAAATAAAGTGCCATATGCATCAAAAATTATTGCTTTAATATTTTTCATAATTTAACTTAATATTAATGAGTAATATTAGATTATTTTTTAAAGAAAGTTTATCACTTAATTTAACTGCTAAACTTAATAAATCACAATC
The DNA here is from genome assembly GCA_016777545.1 of Candidatus Pelagibacter sp. GTDB lineage: Bacteria > Pseudomonadota > Alphaproteobacteria > Pelagibacterales > Pelagibacteraceae > Pelagibacter. The sequence continues at coordinate 15,852 of JADHRH010000006.1, read as the reverse complement.
TCACTACGTAAACAAAGTTATGAGGATTGAAGTTGGTGAAATTTTTTCATTATTTAATAGCAATGGAGAGTGGGAAGCAAAAATTTTAACTATTTCAAAAAGTATAGTTGAATTTAATATAACGAAACAATTAAGACAAAAAGAGACTTTAAATGAATTATGGTTAGCTTTTTCACCCATCAAATCAAACTATTTTAATTTTATGATTCAAAAAGCAACAGAACTTGGTGTCACAAAATTTCTTCCAATAATATTTGACAGAACAATTGTAAGAAAAATTAACAAAGATAGATTAGAAAAGATAATCATAGAAGCTGCTGAACAATCTAATCGTATTAACGTCCCTTTTGTTGAAGATCCTCAATCTTTGCAAAATTTTTTAAAGGAAAAAAAAATGGATTTAATATTTACAGATTTAAACTCTGAAAATAAAAAATTAAGATTAAATAAATTAACTCATAATCCAACGTGTGTAATTATTGGTCCAGAAGGAGATTTTTCTGAAGAGGAAAGGAAGGAGATTCTTGGTTTTGATGGGGTTCAGCCAATTAAGATAAATGACAATATACTTAGGTCAGAAACTGCTGTAATTTCAGCGTTATCAATTGTTAATTATGCAATTAATTGATATTTTGTCGCGAAAACTAAAGTGTAATTTTTTTAAAGACACTTTATATAGTGTGTAACAAATGAAAAAATTTTTAATAACAATTATAGCTACAATGTTAATGACTAGTGCTTGGGCGGATCAGCCTAAAAACTGGCAACTAGGCTTTCAAGATTCAGCTTCTCAAAGTATGACTGAGATTGTTAGTTTTCATAACAATATTCTTCTTCCTGTAATTATTGCTATAAGTGTTTTTGTTTTATTCCTAATGATTTACGTTTGTATAAGGTTTAGAGCGTCAAACAATCCTAACCCATCAAAAACTACTCATAATGTTGCTGTGGAAGTTTTATGGACATTAATTCCATGTTTAATTTTAATAGTGATGGCTGTTCCATCATTTAAAATTTTATATAAACAAGATACGATTCCAAAAGCTGACCTAACAATTAAAGCTGTAGGTTACCAGTGGTACTGGGGATATGAGTACCCTGATGAAAATATTATTTTTGAATCATATATGATCAAAGATGAAGACCTAAAAGAAAACCAACCAAGATTACTAACTGTTGATAATGAAGTTATCGTTCCAGTTAATAAAGTGGTTAAAGTTTTAATTACAGCTAATGATGTTTTGCATGCTTGGGCATTACCATCATTTGGGGTTAAGAGAGATGCTGTTCCTGGAAGAATTAATGAAACTTGGTTTAAAGCTGAAAAAGTTGGAACGTACTACGGTCAATGTTCTGAACTTTGTGGAATAGAGCATGCTTTTATGCCTATTACAGTAAAAGTTGTGACAGATGAAGAATATGCGATATGGTTAACAGAGGCAAAAATGAAATTTGCTAAAGAGCCAATTACAGAAAATGAATATAAAAAAATAGCGAGTAAATAATAATGTACACACAAACAGCATCACACGACGATCACCACACGCCAACAGGTTGGAAACGTTGGGCTTACTCAACTAACCACAAAGACATTGGTACAATGTATTTAATTTTTGCAATTGTTGCAGGAATTATTGGTACAGCTTTTTCAGTATTAATGAGAATTGAATTGATGCATCCTGGTGATGGAATTTTAGGTGGTAACTATCACCTATACAATGTGTTGGTTACAGGCCATGGATTAATAATGATTTTCTTTATGGTAATGCCTGCAATGATTGGGGGATTTGGTAATTGGTTTGTTCCAATTATGATTGGTGCACCTGATATGGCTTTTCCTAGAATGAATAATATTTCATTTTGGTTATTACCAGCTTCATTTATTTTATTATTACTTTCAATTTTTGTAGATGGCCCTCCAGGTCAACAAGGTGTTGGTGGAGGATGGACTTTATATCCGCCTTTATCATCTAAAGCTGGACAACCAGGACCTGCAATGGATTTTGCTATTTTAAGTTTACACTTAGCTGGGGCTTCTTCAATTTTAGGAGCAGTTAACTTTATTACAACAATTTTAAATATGAGAACACCAGGTATGACTTTGCATAAAATGCCATTATTTGCTTGGTCGGTTTTAGTTACTGCATTTTTATTGTTATTATCACTTCCTGTTTTAGCAGGTGCAATAACAATGCTTTTAACGGATAGAAATTTTGGAACTGCATTTTTTGATGCTCAAACTGGAGGAGATCCAGTTTTATACCAACATTTATTTTGGTTCTTTGGTCACCCTGAAGTTTATATTTTAATTTTACCTGGCTTTGGAATGATTAGTCATATCGTTTCAACATTTTCTAAAAAACCTGTATTTGGATATTTAGGAATGGCTTATGCGATGGTTTCAATTGGGGTTGTTGGGTTCGTTGTTTGGGCTCACCACATGTATACGGTAGGTTTAAGCACAGATACTAAAGCATATTTTTTAGCTGCAACAATGATTATTGCGGTCCCAACTGGGATAAAAATATTTTCATGGATTGCAACAATGTGGGGTGGATCAATTTCATTTAAAACTCCCATGATGTGGGCATTAGGTTTTATATTTTTATTTACGGTAGGTGGTGTAACAGGTGTTGTTCTTGCAAATGCAGGTGTTGATACTGCAATGCATGATACTTATTATGTAGTTGCTCACTTTCATTATGTATTATCTTTAGGTGCGGTATTTGCAATCTTTGCAGGATTTTATTATTGGTTTGGTAAAATGTCTGGGTATGAGTATTCAGAATGGATGGGGCAATTACATTTTTGGTTAACATTCATTGGAGTGAACTTAGTATTTTTTCCTCAACATTTTTTAGGTTTAGCTGGAATGCCAAGAAGATATGCTGATTATCCAGATGCATTTGCAGGTTGGAATTACGTATCCTCTGTGGGCTCTTATATTGCAGTTGTAGGCTTACTAGTATTTTTTGTTAACTTAATTTATTCTTTTTCAAAGAAAAAAGCTGCGGCTCAAAACCCTTGGGGAGAAGGTGCAACAACTTTGGAATGGACAGTTCCATCACCACCTAACTTCCACACTTTTGAAGAGTTACCAAAGTTTGAAGATATTGATGGTGTCGAAAAATCTACTAGTTAGTAAAACTATAATTTTTATAAATATTAATGATTAATTCTAAATTAAAAAATAGAAATTTAAGGCAAGCAGAAATTTTTAGTTTTTCTGAATTACTTAAATTAATGAAACCAAGAGTTATGTCTTTGGTCATTTTTACTTGTGCTGTTGGACTTTTAATGGCGCCTGTTACAGTACCAACTCTAGACGCAATGATTGCAATTTTCATTGTTTCAGTTGGGGCAGGAGCAGCTGGTGCATTAAATATGTGGTACGAATCTGACCTTGATGCGTTAATGACTCGAACTTGTTTAAGACCAATTCCAATGGGTAAAGTAAATAAAAAACAAGCTTTAATTTTTGGAATTTTGCTATCATTTTTTTCTGTAGTTGCACTAGACTATTATGCAAATACCCTATCAGCAGCTCTACTACTTTTTACAATTTTATTTTATGTTTTCATTTATACAATTTGGTTAAAAAGAAAAACTCCACAAAATATTGTTATAGGAGGAGCAGCAGGAGCTTTACCTCCAGTAATAGGCTGGACTATTGCAACCAATTCACTTTCTTTAGAAGCATTAACTTTCTTTTTAATTATATTTTTTTGGACACCATCACATTTTTGGGCATTAAGTCTTTATAAGTCAGATGATTATAAAAAAGCTAAAATACCAATGTTACCATTAACCAATGGTGTTGAGGCTACAAAAATAAATATTCTTGTTTATTCACTGTTAATGTTGCCAATGGTTGTTTTACCATATGCAATTGATTTTGTTGGACTAATATTTTTAATACCTGCTTTAGCTTTAACGCTTTATTACAATCTTTTATGTTTTCAACTTTATAAATTCAAAAAAAATAAATTTAACCCCAAGAAAGCTAAAACAATATTTGGATACTCAATTTTATATTTATTTTTGATATTCGTTATTTTTTTAATAGATAAAATATTATGATGGTGCCTGATAAAAAAACTAAGCGAAAAAATATTTTAACAGCAGTTGCAATATTAGCATTTATGATTTTTTTATTTTTTTTTACTCTCTATAATACGGGTGTTTTTGATAGACAAATATAATGCAAAATAAAACACTTACACCAATTCTATTAGCAGGAATATTTTTTCTAATGTTAGGATTATCTTTTGCTGCAGTTCCTTTGTATGATTTATTTTGTAAAGTAACAGGCTTTGGCGGTACCACCCAGGTATCAAGACAGGCCCCTGAGTTAGTTTTAGATCAAAAAGTAAGTGTTAGATTTGATACCAATGTTAATAAACTTCCGTGGAACTTTAAAGCCAAGACAAATGTTATGGATGTAAAAATTGGTCAAGTAAATAGTATAGAATTTGAAGTTGAGAACTATGGAAATGAGACAACCTATGGTGTTGCAAGCTTTAATGTTTCACCATCAACATTCGGGAAGTATTATAGTAAATTAGGCTGTTTTTGTTTTGAAAAACAAGAGTTAAAACCAGGGGAAAAGGCTATATATATAATGACTTTTTATTTGGATCCAGAAATGGTAAATGATCCTGGTACTAAAAATATTAAAGATGTAACTATGTCCTATACTTTTTTCTCATCAGATTACTATAAACAGCCTCAAATATAAAATATGTCTGCAGAAAAAAAACATGATTATCATTTAGTAGATCCAAGCCCTTGGCCTATTTATGTATCTTTCTCTTGTTTAGTTCTAGCCATAGGTTCGGTTTATTATTTACACAACGAAGTATCTTGGGGAATGTACCTTGGTTTAGCTTTACTTTTATATGGAGCATACATGTGGTTTAGAGATGTTGTTATCGAGGCAGAACATCAAGGTCATCATACTCCAGTTGTACAAATTCACCATAGATATGGAATGACACTATTCATAGCGTCTGAAGTAATGTTTTTTGTTGCATGGTTTTGGGCTTATTTTGATATAAGTTTATTCCCCAATGAATTTGTAGGAAGTGTTTGGCCACCTCAAGATATAGAAACACTTGATGCTTGGGATCTTCCATTAATTAATACACTTATTCTACTATTATCTGGAACAACAGTAACTTGGTCACATCATTCATTGATTGAAGGTGATAGAAAAGGTTTTATTCAAGGATTAATTTTTACAGTTATCTTAGGGTTTAGCTTCACGTTACTTCAAGCATATGAGTATAGTCATGCAGCCTTTAATTTTTCAGGACACATTTATGGATCAGTATTTTATATGGCAACTGGATTTCATGGATTTCATGTCATCATAGGAACTATATTTTTAGCTGTATGCCTTTGGAGAGGTAAATTAGGTCATTTTAATAAAGACCATCATTTTGGGTTTGAAGCAGCTGCATGGTATTGGCACTTTGTTGATGTTGTTTGGTTGTTTTTATTTGCAGCTATTTATGTTTGGGGAAGTTAGTTTCTAGCCTTTGAGATATAAATTTTTATTTTCTATTTTTGTTTTTTTCTTCATATCTGTATTTGTAGCTTTAGGAAGTTGGCAAATTGTTAGACTTAATTGGAAGTTAGAATTAATTAATCAAATAGAAACATCCCTTAAGGATACTCCGGTTGATTTATCAAGTAGTAAACACACAAACTATCTTAGAGTTAAAACTAGTGGTTTGATTGATTTTGAAAAACAAATCTATCTTTATAATTTAGATGAAAAAGGCAAACCAGGATTTGAAGTTATTAGTCCATTAACAGTTGAGAATAGAAACTATTTACTAAATAGAGGGTGGATACCTTTTGATAAAAAAAATGATCAAACAATAAATCTTATAGACTCTAGTAATATTAATGGAATTTTAAAAAAGCAAACAAAGTCTAATATGTTCAAGCCAGAAAATGACATCCCAAATAATTATTGGTTTACTTTAAACAGAGAGGATGTTTTTAAATATACTGGGAAAAATTTTTCTCCTTATATAATTTATCTTTCTGGACAAAATGATCTTCCTAAAACAAAATCAATTACTGCAAACATTTCAAATAATCATAAAAAATATGCACTAACTTGGTTTTCATTAGCGATTTCGATTCTTTTAATATATTTATATTTAAGAAAAAAAAATTATTAGATGAAGTATATAAGCACTAGAAATAATTCAAAAGAGCATAGTTTTGAAGAAGTATTTATAAAAGGATTAGCTGACGATGGTGGACTATTTATTCCAAAGGAGATTAAAAAATATACTCAAGAAGAATTAAATTCATTAAGTGAATTGAGCTACCAGGATTTAGCTAAAAAGATTATCTATCCTTTTATAGGTGATTTTATGTCTGAGTCTGAGTTGTCTTTGATCATAGATAAATCATATTCAACTTTTCGAAAAAAAAATGTTGTTGATTTAATAAAACTTGGTGACACAAAAGTTTTAGAGCTATTTCATGGTCCAACACTTGCTTTTAAAGATGTTGCAATGCAGTTGCTTGGAAATTTTTATGAATTTTATTTAAGCAAAAATAGTAAAAATATAAATATTATTGTTGCAACATCAGGAGATACTGGTGCTGCGGCCATAGATGCAATTAAGGGTAAAAAAAATGTAAATATATTTGTCCTTCACCCTCATAATAAAGTTTCACCCGTTCAAAGAAAAATAATGTCCACTGTTAAAGAGAATAACGTCTTTAATATTGCCATAGAAGGAAACTTTGATGATTGTCAAAATTTAGTTAAAGCGATGTTTGCAGATAAGGATTTTTCAAACTCGATTAATATGTCGGGAGTTAATTCTATAAATTGGGCAAGAATAATTGCCCAAGCTGTTTATTATTTTTATACTTACTTCTTAATTAAAGATAAAAAATCAATTAATTTTTCAGTTCCCACAGGAAATTTTGGTGATGTATATGCTGGCTACTTATCAAAAAAGATGGGTCTTCCAATAAATAAATTAATAGTTGCAACGAATAAAAACGATATTTTACATAGAGCAATATCAACTGGAAAATATGAGGTTGAAACAGTTTTCGAAACTAATTCACCAAGTATGGATATTCAAGTTGCCAGTAATTTTGAAAGATTAATTTATGATTTGAATGATTTTGATGACATAGAAACTAAAGATGTAATGATAAAGATAAAAGATGAAGGAAAGTATATCTTTGCAAAAAATAGATTAGAAAAAATTAGAAAGGATTTTCTCTCTGAAAGTATGAATGAAGAGGAAGTAATAGAAACGATAAGAAATATCTATAATAAATATAAAGTAATATTAGATCCTCATACAGCGATAGGTCTTGGCGCTTTAAATAAAATAAATATAGAGGGAGATAATATTGTTTTAGCAACGGCACATCCTTGCAAATTTCCAGATGCTATAGATAAATCAATTTCAATAAAGCCAAGCCTACCCAGTGAATTACAATATATTATGGATAAAAAAGAGTATTACGATATAGTTCCTAATAACGTAAGTAAAACCAAACAATACATTAAGGACAAATTAAAATGAAGTTGAGAGAAAATGAAAATATTCCTAGTGCTGATTTTTTTATCTTAGAGAATGGAAATCCTATAAAAAAAAATACATTAGAATTTTTTAAGGATAAAAAAATAGTTTTATTTGGACTTCCTGGTGCATATACTTCAGTTTGTTCAGCCAAGCATTTACCTAGCTATGTTGAAAGTTATGAGCAATATAAAGCTAAAGGCATCGACCATATTGCTTGTATTTCAGTTAACGATCCTTTCGTAATGGATGCATGGGGAAAAAGCCAAAATGTTGGTGACAAAATTATAATGATGGCAGACCCAATGTTAGATTTTACCAGAGCTATTGGTGCAGATATTGATAAAAGTGCTAGAGGCCTAGGTATTCGATCGAATAGATATACAATGTTAGTAGATAATCTTAAGGTCATTAAAGTACAAGAAGAAAAAGATACAGGTGCTTGTGAAATTTCAGCAGGTCAAAATTTTTTAACTTTAATTTAATTCAGCAGCTTTTTTAGCTAATAAATCAACTTCTTCATTTAAGGCATTGCCAGCATGAGCCTTAACCCAGATCCATTTTATTTTATACGATTTAGTTAATTCATAAAGTTGCATCCATAACTCTTTATTTTTAACCGGCTCTTTCTTAGAAGTTTGCCAATTATTTTTGATCCATTTATGGATCCATTCAGTAATACCTAACCTTACATATTGTGAGTCAGTATAAATTTCGATTTCGTTATTTTTGTCAATTTCTTGAAGCGCCATGATTGGAGCCATCAGCTCCATTTTATTATTAGTAGTATCTTTAACACTTCCGCTAATTTTTTTAATTATCTCATTATCATTTATAATTGCAGCCCAACCTCCATTTCCAGGATTATTTAAACAGGAGCCATCTGTATAAATTTTGATCATTATTTATAATAATCTTTGTAGTCCGTAAGATTGTTGTGAATAATTAATTTTTGTAAATATTCTCTAGGGTCCTTAATCTTAATTAATGCATTATTTGGTGTATTAAAAAAATCATAAATTCTTGTTAAAAGATATCTCAAGGCAGCGCCTCTGCACATTAAATTAAGTGACTGCTTTTCTTTTTTTGACAGAGATCTTATTGCTTCATATCCATTAATTAAATTTTTTATCTTTTTATTATTCATTACAAAATTATCTTTCTTTTTATCAAAACATAATGCATTTATACAAATTGCAATTTCATAAATAAAATAATCATTAGAAGAAAAATAGAAATCAATGAATCCTGAAAATTTGTTTTTTTTAAAAAAAATATTATCTATAAATAAATCTCCGTGAATAATTCCCTGGGGTAAGTTTTTAGGCCAATGTTTCAGAATATCTTTAAAACATAGATTTAGAGTTTTCTTAAGGTTAGGTAAAAATTTATAGGATTTAAAATTAATACTCTTCATTAAGCCACCAAGCTTATTAATTGACATGGAATTCTGTCTACTTAACTTTAGTTTAGATGTAACAGTATGAAATTTTGCAATATTTTTTCCAATATCAAAACAATTTTTGTAGTTAAGATTTGTTTTATCTTTGCCTTCTAAAAAGGTTACAATACAGGCAGATTTTTTTTTAATTTTACTTATATGGGAACCTTTTTTATTACGTAATGGCTTTGGACATGCAATTTTTTTTTTATTAAGCTCTTCCATCAAGTTCATAAAAAATGGTAAATCTTTTTTTTGAACTCTCTTTTCAAAAATTGTCAGGATAAATTTATTTTTTTTTGTTTTAAGTAAATAATTGGTATTTTCTATTCCTTTTTTAATACCTTGAAATTTTTTAACTTCATTTATTTGATAATCATTAACCAATGAAGAGACATCTCTTTTTGAAATTTTTGTATATACAGCCATCTAATTAAGTTTGCCAGGAACTTTAAAAACAATATTTTCTTTTATAATTTCAACAACCTCAATCTTTACTTTATATTTACTTTTAATTTGATCAATAAAGTTTTCAACTAAAACTTCAGGGGCAGATGCTCCTGATGAAATACCAATTGTTTTACAATTTTTCAATTTATCAAATGGGATGGAACTTTCAGAATGTATTAGTTCAGAATGTGGGCAACCAGCTTGTTCTGCAACTTCAACTAATCTTACAGAATTTGAGGAATTTCTACTTCCAAGGACAAAAAACATATCGCACTTTTTTGCAATATTCTTAACTGCTGCTTGACGATTAGTTGTTGCATAACAAATGTCCTCTTTAAATGGCTCTTTTATTTCTGGGAATTTTTTTTTAAGAGCTTTAATTATTCCTTTAGTGTCATCAATAGAGAGAGTTGTTTGAGTTACATAAGCAATTTTTTTATTCCCATCGAATTCATAGGCCTCAACATCATGCTCATCTTGTATTAAATCAATTGTTCCATTTGGTAGCTGACCCATAGTACCAATAACTTCTGGATGGTTATTGTGCCCAATAAGAACTATATGATAACCAGCTTTATGTAAATTTTCAGCTTCTCTATGAACTTTAGAAACAAGTGGACATGTAGCATCAATATATTCCATTTTGTAATCATTAGCTTGTGTAGGTACCGATTTTGGAACACCATGTGCTGAAAATATTACTGGTCTGCTTTTATCTTGAATTTCATCAAGCTCTTCAACAAAAATTGCCCCTATGGCTTTAAGGCTATCTACAACATATTTATTATGAACTATTTCATGACGAACATAAACTGGTGCGCCATATTTATTTATACTTTTTTTTACAATTTCTATGGCTCTTTCTACTCCTGCACAAAATCCGCGTGGAGCAGATAGCAAAATTTTTATCTCTTTATTTTTCATTTTTTTCTAAAAGGTATTCGAGCAATATATGTGGAAAGGTCAAAGACGCCAAACCAATAAATATAGTTTTAAATATAGCATCATTGATAGGATAATAATTTGTAAGAAAATATAGGCTTATAATATAAAATATTGCAGTTAATATTGTTAGTGGCATAGCTTTTTTCATAAATTTAAGACTTCCACTTTTGAAATCAATATTATCTATTTCATTTATTAATGAAATGGAGTGTCTAAAAGAATGTAAAAAACAAAAATAAACTGTAAATGCAACCAAAGGTGAAAAAAAATAGTTTAAGATTAATATCGAAATAAAGTCAAAAAAAATTAGAATATTAAGTATTTTAAAATCCCTGCTAAATAAGTAAATATGAACAATTAGAGTAATCAAAAATATATAAAAAATTAGATTATTAGTTTCAATAAAACTTAATATTAGATAAAAATTTTCATTTTCAACTAATAGCAATTTAAAAATATTGACTGTTTCGGTAAAGTGAAACATTAAAGGTGCTATAATCACAAGTAAGCCTTTAAAAAAATAAAAAATAATATCTTTATTCAATTTTTTTTGTATCAAAAAATCTGTATCTTCTTTTCCAAAATGGTAAGCAGCCACAATTAAGAATACAACCAAAGATAATGTGGGAATAGAAAGCCAAAAAATAATTATGATAATAGCAATCAGTAAATACAGTAAGTAAAAAATAGAATTATTTTTAATTTTATAAAAGTTTAGAAGCCTTTTCCCTTTTTGGTTATCTAGTGCACCATGAGAAATACCAATTGAAAGTATAAGAAATAAACAAATCATAGGAGATATATATAAATTTTGAAACTGGTCAAAAATGATTGAAAATATACTAGTAAAAATAAAAAAAACTAAAGAGTGAAAAAAATTGATTTTGTTAATTTGACTATTTATCATTTTTAAATAAAGCTTTAATGAATATCCATTTTGGCATTTTCAATATTACAGATAAGTCTTGGAATAAATTACTTTTATTTGATAAAAATTTTATAACATTCTTAGGCAGACCATTAAACATGTTCATGAATATATTTGGCATTTAATTGGGGTGACTATTAAGCACTCTTAAAAATATTTTATCTAAAAATTTATATTTCGCACCAATATTATATTTTTTACATTCATGGATATTATGAATATTTTTTCTTATATATTTGCTATGTTCTTGAATATTTAAAAAAGTATAACCGGTACTTAGTCTAGTCATTCCCCCGGCGGTACCAATATTCATTATATTTTTTTTATCATTGGTTTTAGGATAAAATAAAGGAATTGCACCTTCCTCTTCATATAATATTTTGTAATCTTTTATATTAAGATGATTAACAATATAATTTTGCAATTGATTATCATAATCTTTTAGTGAATTATTAGCCATTGTTGATAACCAAGTTGTTTCTACTAGTGCTCTATTTTTAGAATATGGAAGTGTATAAAAAAAATGAACACTATCCCTTTGATCACAATCAAAATCCATTAAATTAAAAATTTGGTCATCAAAGTCATTTTTTTTAGTTTCAATTTCAATACCTTTAAAGTGTTGCCATAATTGATTTTGATTAGCTTTAAATGAAGAAACACTATTAAAAATAAAACCTTTATCCAAATTTATTTCCTCAGAACTTTTATAAAAGCTAATATTTTTATTTGTATTTAATTTGCTATTAATTTTTTCATAAAACAAGCCACTATCTATAGATTCATAAGGCAAATCACTACATTCTATAAATTTAGTTTTATTGGGAATATTAATTGAAAAATTAATCCAACTTTTTTTTACACAATCTGTAAAGTTGTGCTCTAAAGTCTTCCAATAAGACCAAGTTTTATCTCTTTTATATTCTAACCTTGGTTCAATTATTGCTAAAGTTTTGTCTCTGAGCTTATTGTGAATCTCAAGCTCATAGGCTAGGGATAGACCTGCACAACCACCACCAATTATAACGTAATCAAATTCTTTCATCTAAATTTATTTCTTCTTTAATCAAGAGATGTTCTTCTTCTCTTAGATGACTTTTTTCATTCGTAAATGATAATAAAATTAAATCATATATTGAGAGAAATGTTTCAAATAATTTACTAAAATTACTCACATAAATCTTTCCACTTTTATTATAATTATCAATATTTCTTTTTTGTAAAATATTGTCTCCGATTTTTTTATAAATTCTTCTAGCTACCAATATTGCAAATCTAAAAGTAAAAGGAATTTTTTTTATAGAGTTAAAAGAGCTCTCATAGAAAAGATCAGCTATCCTTAAAGTTTTTTTTATATTCTCAAAGTCATATTCTATGTAAAATCTATTATTATTTGCATCTTCTACAACATCTCTGGATATATTGGTTAGTTGCATCGCTATGCCAAGATCTATTGCAGCTTTCATTGATTTTTTATCTTCAACATTTAAAATTTTTGCCATCATTAAACCGACTGTGCCAGCTACTCGATAAGAATAAATTAATAGTTCTTTTTTTGTATTTAGTTTAACTATTTCACTTAGATCAGATTCAATACCATCAAATAAATCATCTATAACCTTTATTGAAATCTTATAATTTTCTATTAAAGACCACATATTTCTTATTACTAAGCTATCAAAATTTTTATTTAAGAACTGACTTTTAAACTCCGATAGTTTTTTTATTTTAATATCTAAATCATTCTTATCATCTGCTATATTGTCTACTGTTCTACAAAAATCGTATAAAGAAGAACAATCTTTGTATGTATTTTTTGGAAGAAAAAAAGCTGCCCAATTAAACGACTTGGCATAAATAGATAAATAATTGTTTTTTAACATTATAATATTTTATCTAAAACTTTTGCTGAAGATAGTACGCCTGGAACTCCTGCACCTGGGTGTGTTCCTGCTCCAACAAAATATAATCCATCATAAATTTCTGATTTATTATGAAATCTAAAATATGCAGATTGAGTAAATTTTGGCTGGATCGAAAAACCTGATCCAAATTTGGTATTTAATTCATTTTCAAAATAATCTGGTGTTAAATAGAAATCTTCAATAATATTTTCTCTAAGATTGGGTAGCAATGCTTTTTCCATCTTATCTATTACTAAATTCTTCATTTTTTCACCTTCAATTTTCCAATCAATTTTGGATTGATTGTTTGGGACTGGCACAAGAACATAGAAACAATCATTTCCCTCAGGTGCCATTGATTTATCTGTAGCTGATGGTCTATGCAGGTAATAACTTATGTCATCGTTTAATTTTTTATTTTCAAAAATATCACTCAGATGTTCTTTGTATTTTTCACCAAATTTGATCGTGTGGTGCTCTACATCTGGGTATGTTTTTTTTGTTCCAAAGTAGTAAACGAATAGACCCATAGAATACTGCATTCGATTTTGCTTCCATTTAAATAGAGAGCTTGTTTTATTTAAACTTAGAAGTTTTTCATATACAGCAGGAGGATCAGCGTTACATATTACGTTATTTGAATGAATTTCTTTTTGATTATCTAATTTTACTCCACTAATTTTTCCATTATTTGAAATTATTTCTGTAACCTCATGTCCTTTGATTAATTCAATTTCTTGTTCAATCATTAATTTTTCTAAGCCGTTGATTATATTACCAGTTCCACCCATTGAGTAATGAATGCCCCATTTTTTCTCTAGATATAGAATTAATCCGTATATAGAGGTTGTTGTAAAAGGGTTTCCACCAACTAATAGAGGATGCATACTCAGCATACGTCTTAATTTTTCATTTTTTATATATGAAGAAACTAATGAATAAACTGATTTATAGCTTTTAAGCTTTAGTAAAGAAGGTAATTGCTTCATCATCACAAGAGGCTTATCAAATGGAACATCAGCTAGTTCTGTGAAGCCTTTATCAAATATTTTTTTTGTGAATTTTACAAGCTGCTCATAACCTTTTACATCTTCTTTGCTTATTATCTCAATTTGCTTTTTCATTTGATCTTCATCTCCAGAATAATCAAATACACCCCCATCTTCATAAATGAATCTATACCAAGTTTTTAAAGGAGTGAGTTTTATGTAATCTTGAGACTTTTTATTAAATAAAGTGAAAAGCTCTTCAATTAGATAAGGTGCAGTAATTACTGTTGGACCGCCATCAAAGGTAAAGCCATTTTTTTTAAATACCCTAGCTCTTCCGCCTAAGTCAGGGTGTTTTTCAATTAAAGTTACTTTATGATTTTTAGCTCTTAATCTTAATGCTGCAGCTATACCACCAAACCCAGAACCAATGACTATAGATTTCATTAGGTTAATTTATATTTTTTTTAAAGAATTGTAAGGTAATTATGAGCTTATTTCTTTTAAAGCTATTTTTGTTTCTTCAACATTTTTTTCAAAAAGACCATCAAGTTTTGATTTATCAACAGATGTGTTAATAATTTTTTTAACAGAATCAACAGCGATTTTAATTGAAACATCTTTTATTTCTTTAAGTGCAGCCTCTTTCATTTGTGAAATTTTATTTTCTGCTAATTTTTTTTTAATTTCTGAAGATTTGTGAAATTTATCATTCATTTCGATTATAAGATGTTCACTATCTTTTTTAGCTTGTCGCAAAATATCATTACTTATTGTTTGTGCGGTATCAAGTTTATTTTGAGCGTTATCCAACAAGACTTTCGCTTCTTGTCTTAGCTTTTCACTTTCATCTATTTCATTTTTAATATCAAGGATAAGCTTATTTAAAAGTTCATTAATTTTTTGAGGTATTTTTAAATAAATTAAAACCCCTAAAAATATTAAAAAAGATATAGCTACCCAAAAAGTTCCATCAATTATCATAATATTTAACCATTTTTTTTCTCGAAAGATCTTCTACTATTGCAGAGATGCTACTACTGTTAACTTCAGCCCCTATTAGTTTCTGTAGTAAGTCTGAAGAGGTCTCAACAGCAATCTTCTTAATTTTCTCTGGAGCGCTATCTCTAAAAGTTTTTATTTCAATCTCAGCTTTATTAACTTCTTCATCAAGTTCTTTTTCTAGTGTTTCTTTTTTTACACCAATGTCCTTCAGCACTTCTTCTCTAGCTTGTTTAAAGTAGTTTTTTGCTTCATTTTTGCTGCCTTGTATTATTTTTTCGTATTCTTTAATTTTTTGTTCACTTTCTTCTCTTTGCTTTTCCGCAGCCTCAATGTTTTCTAAAATTTGAGATTTTCTATTTTCTAGATTGGCACTTATTTTTGGAAGTATAAGTTTAGATAAAACAACATATAAAATTCCAAAAGTAATAATTAGCCAAAAAATTTGAGAAACCCAAAACTCAGGATTTAATTGAGGCATTCCACCACTTTCAGCTGCAAAAGCTTCCATAAAAAACAGGAAGCTTAAAAATATCGACTGAAAAAATATTTTTTTAATCATTAAATTTAAAATGCAAATAAAATAATTAACGCTACAACTAATCCAAATAGGCCAGTTGCT
>JADHRH010000005.1 GCA_016777545.1 Candidatus Pelagibacter sp. | reverse complement strand
TTGCTCCATTACTAAATGCTAAAAGACTTAATGCTGATGAAGTTAGAAAAGAAGCTAATGATTGGGATTTTTCAGAAGAAGGCAGAACAAGACAAGCAAGTAGAATGGCAGATTTTGCAAAAAAATTAAAAGATGATGGTAATTATGTTGTAGCTGATTTTATTTGTCCAACACCTGAAGCAAGAAACTTATTTCCAGCAGATTATATTGTTTGGGTAGATACAATAAAAGAAGGACGTTTTGACGATACTAACAAAATGTTTGTAAAACCTGAAAAATTTGATTATCAGGTTACAACTCAAGATGCTAAACATTGGGCACCAATAATACTAAAGGAGATAAAATAATGGCTTACGAATGGGATAATAAAAAACCAACAGCACAAATGTTAGGCAGATGGCAACCTTTTCACGATGGTCACTATGCTTTATTTCAAGAAATTGTAAAAAAAACAGGTCAAGTTTGTATTCAAATTAGAGACGTCCAGGGTGTTGATGATAATCCATTTGATTTTGAAACTGTTAAAAAAAATATTGAAGAAAAATTGAATCCAGAGTTTGAAGGACAATTTAAAGTGATGATGGTGCCAAATATTACTAATATCTGTTATGGAAGAGGTGTTGGTTATAAAATAGAAGAAGTTGTTTTATCCGAAGAAATACAGCAAATTTCAGCGACAAAAATTAGAGCTAAAATGAGAGAAGATGGCAAACTTGACTAACATTAAGGTTAAATTTTTTAATAAAGATATAGCCTCAATTATTATCAGTGAACCAAAAACATATAACGCTCTTTCATTTAAAAATTTAGGAGATTTAATTAAAGCTTTTAAAAAACTAGATGAAGACCAAAATATCAAAGTAATAATAATCGAAGGTGCTGGAAAAGGTTTTAGTGCCGGTCATAATTTAAAAGAAGTAAATGGATTAAAAAAAAGAGCGAAATACCAAAAACTTTTTAATCTTTGTTCAAAATTAATGCTTCAAATTGTTGAAGGAAAAAAGCCAGTTATTGCAAAAGTACATGGAGCAGCATTTGCAGCTGGATGTCAGTTAGTTGCAAGTTGTGATCTTGCCTATAGTACAAATGATGCAATTTTTGCAACACCGGGTGTTAATATAGGATTATTTTGTAGTACACCCATGGTTGCTGTGAGCAGAAAAGTTAATAGAAAAAGAATGATGAAAATGCTGTTAACAGGCGAACCTATTAAAGCAAACTACGCAAAAGAAATTGGATTGATTAATGATTGCTTTACTAAATCAAAATTAAATAACGAAGTATTAAAGATAGCAAAAACTATTGCTTCAAAATCAAGTCATACAATTAAAATTGGTAAACAAACTTTTTACAATCAATTGGAAATGCCGTTGAGAAAAGCTTACGCATACACGAGTAAAATGATGACTAAAAATATGATGGCAATGGATGCTAAAGAAGGCATATCTGCATTTTTAGAAAAAAGAACACCCAAGTGGAAGCATAAGTAGTGAACGAAAAAATAAAAGAAATTCTTTCAAAATATAAAACAATTGCAATGGTGGGCGTTAGTAAGGACGACAAGAAACCTTCAACCATTGTCATGAAATATATGCAAAGGTATGGTTTTAAAGTTATTCCAGTTAACCCGAGTGCAAAAGGTCAAAAAATACTAGGAGAAGAAGTTTTTGAAAAACTTGAGGATATTAAAATACCTGTTGATATTGTAGATGTGTTTAGACCTTCCGTTGAAGCAAACAAATATGCTGAAGAGAGTGTCAAAATTGGAGCTAAAGTTCTCTGGTTACAATTAGGAATAAGAAGTTTAGAGGCAAAAAAATTAGTAGAGAGTAAAAATATTGAATACATAGAAAACAGGTGTACTAAAATGGAATATCAAAAGCTTTTTTTGAATATAAACCCCGCTTTTCCCGTATTACAAAGTTAAATGAACATAATTAATTTCACTCCAGTTTCTGCATTTCTAGGTGGTTCTCTAATTGGTTTAGCAGTGGTTATCTTCTTTGTTTTTAACGGTCGACTAATTGGAATAAGTGGAATTGCTAGTAATTTTTTAAATTCAAAAGATAATAGATTTGATAATTTCTTATTTCTATTAGGCTTAATTCTTGGTCCCATTATTTATAAGGTATTTACCGAGCAAGAAATTAATATTTCAATTTCAAATTCCTTTATTTTATTAGCTGTTGCAGGTTTATTGGTTGGAGCTGGTACAAGAATAGGGGGAGGCTGTACTAGTGGTCACGGCATCAGTGGTATTGGAAGATTTTCTTTAAGATCAATTGTTGCAACAATAACCTTCATGATTGTTGGTATTTTAACTGTATGGATAAAAAATTTAATATGAGCAAAATTGTATCTTTAATTTGTGGAATAATTTTTGGCATAGGTCTTACTATTTCACAAATGATTGACCCAGCAAAAGTTTTAGGTTTTTTAAATATCTTTGGTGATTGGGATCCATCTTTAGCATTTGTAATGATTGGAGCTCTAATTATATCATCTCCATTTTTTCACTTATTTAAAAATAACAAAAAACCAATTTTTGCAGATAGTTTTTCTTATTCAAATAATAAGGAATTAAATAAAAAATTAATTATTGGATCTTCTCTTTTTGGAGCAGGATGGGGTTTAGCAGGATTGTGTCCAGGACCCGCGATAGCATCATTAGCTTTATTTAATACTAGTTCTATAATTTTTGTAATTACTATGTTTGTTGGGTTTTATTTGGTTAAATTATCAGATTTAACTACCCAAGCCCGATGATAAAAATCATCAATATTTTTTTGAATTAACCCCTTTGCAATTTGATTAGCTTCTTGCTCTTCAAAAGGGCCATATTTTTTTTCAGTATCTTTTAATATTGTTTCAATCAGATTAGGGTTTTTATGCTCACCTTCAATTACGTAAAAATTTTTCATGGCTTTCTTATAGAACTAGTTTAAAAATACACAAATGAAAAAAATATTTCTTTTATATGGTCACTATAATAAAAAATCCTTTAACGCCGCTATTAGAGATACATTTATAAAAACAGCTGAAGAAAATGGCAATACAGTTGACTGTGTAGACCTATATAAAGAAAAATTTAACCCAGTTTTTGCTGGTGAAAAAGCAGGTGAAGATGTTTTGGATCATAGAAGACGAATTGAGCAATGTGATACAATTGTTTTAATTGCACCTATTTGGAATTTTAGAATGCCAGCTATTGTAGAAGGTTGGATAGATAAAGTTTTATCACCACCATGGGCTTTCACATTTAAAAAATTAGTTGGAAATTATGGTTATCCAATTGGAAACTTAAAAGATAAAAAGGCAATAATCTTTTGTACTTATGGCTCTCCAAGGCTGGCTATTACAACATTTTTTTTAAATTTACCCATAAGAAGATTAAAAAGAGGCGTGTTTCATATGTGTGGAATTTATAATATTATTTATAGAAGATACTTTGCAGTTCCATTTGTTAGTGATGAAAAAAGAAAAGAATTTCTCGAAGATGTTAAAAAAACTGCTCTTAATTTATAGTAAGTAGAAGAAATAATCTTATATGATAAACTTTGATTATGAAAAAGCTGTGGTCACCCTCAAAAGACTTAAAAGATAAGTCAAATTTATTTAGATTTGAAAAATTTGTTTCTAAAAGTTTTAAAATTAATTTTAATCGTAATTATAAAAAAATACTAACGTGGAGTATTAAAAGTTCACCAGATTTTTGGGATGCGATATGGGATTTTTGTAAAGTGAATGGAATTAAAGGTAATAAAAAAATCATCAAGTCTAAAATTTTTTATAAAAATAGTTTTCTCCCAAATTATAAGTTAAATTTTGCTGAAAATCTTCTTTCAAAAAATGACAACTCAAAAGCTATTACATTTATAAGTGAAAATGGATTTAAGAAAATTAAAACGTGGAAAAATTTAAATGAAGACACTAGTAAGATAATTCAATTATTTAAAAAATTAAAAATTAAATCTGGTGATAGAGTTGCGGGCTATATGCCGAACACAATAGAAAATGTTGAGGGCTATTTAGCAACAAGTGCAATAGGAGCCATATGGTCATCTTGTTCTCCAGATTTTGGTGTAAGTGGTGTTATTGAAAGGTTTTCACAAATTAAACCCAAAGTTTTATTATTCACTGATAGATATTATTATAATGGAAAAGAAATAAATATAATTGAAAGAATTCCAGAATTATTAAAAAAAGTTAAAAGTATTAAACATGTAATAGTGTGTAATTATCCAGGAAAGAAATATTTAAAAAATAATCTAGATAGTAAAAAATTAAATCTTTTAAAATGGGAAGAAATAAATAAATTTTTAGTAGAAAAAATTAAATACCAAAAATTTAATTTCAACCATGAATTAGCAATACTTTACTCTAGTGGTACCACTGGAAAACCAAAATGTATTTGCCATGGAAGTGGTGGAACTCTAATTCAACATCTAAAAGAACATCAGTTACATTGCAATATTAAAGAAAACGATAATATATTTTATTTTACAACATGTGGTTGGATGATGTGGAATTGGTTAATCAGCGCTCTTGCATCAAAAGCCTCGATTGTATTGTTTGATGGTTTCCCAATGTATAAAAAAAAAGATTTGTTATTTAGATTAACAAAAAATGAAAAGATTACATTACTAGGTGTTAGTGCAAAACTCATTGATAATTTTAAAAAAGAAAAAATTTCTATAATAAAAAAATATAAATTAGAAAGTTTAAAAACTATATGCTCGACCGGCTCCCCCTTGTCTAAGGAAGGTTTTCAATACATATACAAGCACATTAAAAAAGATGTTCATTTATCATCAATTTCAGGGGGAACTGATATTATTTCCTGTTTTGTATTGGGAAATGTTTATGAACCGGTAATAGCTGGTGAAATCCAAAATAAAGGCTTGGGAATGGATGTTTTAGTTTTAAATAAAAATGGTGTTTCAATAACAAGAGATAAAGGTGAATTGATATGTAATAATTCTTTTCCAAGCATGCCATTAAAGTTTTGGAATGATAAAAGCGATATAAAATATAATAAAGCTTATTTTCAAACTTTTCAAAATTTATGGCACCATGGTGATTATGCGGAAATTACAAAAAATGGTGGCTTTATAATTTACGGAAGATCAGATGCCACTTTAAACCCTGGTGGAGTAAGACTTGGAACTTCAGAAATTTATTCAGTTATAGATAAATTTGACGAAATAAAGGAATCCATTGTTATAGGTCAACAATGGGATAATGACGTTAGAATTATTTTATTCGTAGTCTTAAACCCCAAACATGTATTAAATGAAGTTTTGTTACAAAAAATTAAAATACAAATTAGAAAAAATGCATCCCCAAGACATGTTCCATCAAAAATTATAGTAGTCGACGATATTCCAAGAACTAAAAATGGAAAAATTGTTGAATTAGCTGTAAAAAATATAGTAGAAGGAAACGAAATTAAGAATAAAGAAGCACTAGCAAATCCACAAGTTTTAGAACAATATAAAAATTTAAAGGAATTAAATTATTAAATATTAAAAAATATTTAAATTCGAATTTGGCCAATCCCCGTTTCAAATTCCAACGGATATTATTAACGCGTAAAAAGATAAAGCTTATCAAAATAAATACTTACCGTTACTTGTTGTTTGTGTTGTTAGCAAAGTTTATGGCCCATGGTTGAGTGAACGTTGCTACTTCTCTTTATTTATAGTGCTGATTAGCTTTGTTTATATTTTTATATTTTCCTAAATATTTACTTGATTGAGATTAGTTACTTTTGGAAATAATTTTTGTATTAAAACATCTTTAGACCTACAACACCTACAAAAATTAATGTAATTGAAATTAATTTAGCTAAATTAATTTTTTCATTTAAGAAAAAAAAACCAATAAATATTGCAAATACAATGCTACTTTCTCTTAAGGCACTAACCATTGGTATGGGTGCTTTAGTAAATCCCCAAATAACAACACCGTAGACTAAATATGATATAGATCCACCAATCCAAAAAATAGCTTTGCCATCATTAATAATGTTTTTAAAAATATTATCGTATTTATTAATTTTTAAGAGTATTGGAAATAGTATTGAGCTTAGTATAAATCCCCAGCTCATGTAACTTATTGCAGACAAACTAACTCTTGCACCATAACCATCAATAATTGAATATAGCCCTATAAAGAAGCCAGTGATTAAAGAGTACTTAACAATCTTTAAATTATTTATGACTTTATAACCGAAAAGACCGATGGTTATAATGCCAACACAAACAAGACTTATCGAAATTACAGAAGCTTTACTTATTAACAATCCTAAAAAAAAGATTGATATTATTGTTGCAATAATTGGGCCAAACCCTCTAGCGATAGGATAAACCTTTGTTAAATCACCTAAGTTATAAGATTTTAATAAAAACCAATTGTAACCTTGGTGAATAAAAGCACTAGCAATTATGTATGGTAGAGACTTAAAAGATGGCATGGGTAAAAAAATTATTGCAATTATTGACATTGGGACATGCCCAAGAATAACAGCTGATAGAGCTGTAACTTTATTTGAATGTTTTTTAACCATTCCATTCCACGTAGCATGAAACATTGACGCTATAATAACAGCAGTAAAAACAATAGGATCCATATAAATCTAAAATAAAGTACTTGTGTTATTATGCATTAAATAGTTTTAGAAATATTTTTTATCTTTGGTATTCAATAAATTTTTTTAGAGATTGGTTTAAAAATTTTTCAAAAATTATATCTTTATTATCACTTTTCGAGCAAGTATTTAAAAAAGAATGAGACATTCTAAAGTCGTAAGAAGGTTCGAAGAAAAAAGGAACAGACATTCTTTTTGTTTTATTCCAGAGCACCCTATGATTAGTGGCTTTAAATTTTCCATTACTTAAGTATTCTAAAGCTAAACCAGTATTAACAATCAAAGCACTTTTATTAAAAGGTACATCGTACCATTTCTTATTTTTTTTATTTTGAACTTGAAGACCACCTTTTTTATCTTGATAAAGGACGGTAAATATTCCACTATCAACATGTGTTTCACACCCAAGAGCTACTCCATCTTGTTTGGAAATTTCTACAGGTTTTGTTTGATTTGGGTAGTAGTTAAATCTTAATGTACTTAAAGTTTTAATTCTTGAAAATGCCTGTTTGCTAATATTTTCATCTTTTTTATAAAGTTTAATTATACCTCTAAATAATATTTCACTTAAACAAAACATTTCATCAAAATAATTAGATAAACTCTTAATTGATAATTTATCTAAAGATTTATTAAGATTTAAATATTCAATATATTGAGATTTATATTTTTTTGAATTTTTTGAAGTTATCTTGAGGTCTCCAAGGTCCAATCCTTCTTTACCATTCACACTGTTTGGAAAATAACCTCTATAAATGTTTTTATTTTTGTTATTCCATTTTCTTGGAGCTAATTTTATTTTATTTTCTTTTGGAGAGTTAAAAAATTTTTCACCTATAGCACATACATTTTTAATAACATTTAAAGGTATTCCATGGTGGGTGATTTGAAAAAAACCAACTTCAATACATGCTTTTTCAATTTCTTTTATGACTTTAAAAGATTTTGCATTATCAAAGTTATTTTTAATAATAGATGACACATCAATAGTTGGGATGTAATTTTTCATTATCGAATAGGATTTTCTGTAACGATAGGTTGATCTTTAACTTTTTCTCTAAAATATATATATAGTCCCGCTGAAATAATAATTAAAGAACCAATAATTGTTCTAACTTCAGGAATTTCTTTAAATAAAAAGTAACCAACAATACTTGCGTAGATAATTAAAGAATATTCAAATAATGAAACAGTTGTAGGTGATGCAATGTTATAGGCATTAAAAACTAGAGCGAATGCTACGGCACCACAACATCCCATTAAGGTTATAATCGGCCATGTTTCACTAGGATTGCTAAACCATCTTCTAAATATAAATTGCAGAGAAGGGTCTGTAAAAGTATTAAATTTCCCATCTCCTGCAAAAATTAGAAAAAGCAAACTGATTGAAATTGCCCCAATATATAAATGTGCCAATTGAGTATAAACATTATCTTTTTCGCTGGTAATTTTTAAAATTATCATTGATGCTGCATAACAAAGTGCGCATGCAACTGGTGCAAGATTGATAATTTTGAAATCATCAAAATTAGGATTTAAAACAACATAAACTCCAATGAATCCAACTACGATTGCACCTATTCTTCTTATTCCAATTTGTTCTTTTAAAAATATTTTTGCAAATATTGAAATGAAAAATGGACTAGAAAAAAATAGTGCATTAGCCATTGCTAAAGTCATGAAAGTTAAAGAGATATAGAAAAAACTAAATCCAAAAAAGAATAAAATAACTCTAAAAATTGTTAGATATGGATAATGACTTTTTAGAATTAATTTTTTTTTTTTAAAAAACATATAAATAAGAAGCAATGCAAAAGCGACTAATGTTCTGCCGAAATAGAGTTCGTATAAAGATGTTTCGTTATAGATAAATTTGATTAATGCATCTTGGATTGAGAAGATAGCCATACCCATCAAAATAAAAGCAATACCTTTAGGGTTATTATCAACTAGTTTCATTCTTGGTTTAAAATAAATTCTGATGCTCTTTCAGCAATCATTAAGGTTGGAGCATTTAAGTTTCCACTTGTTATTTCTGGCATAACTGATGCATCCACAATTCTAATATTTTCTAATCCATGTATTTTTAATTTTTGATCTACTACTGACATTTTATCTATACCCATTTTAAGAGTACAAGATGGGTGATATGCAGTTTCTGCCTTGGATCTAATATACTCTTCATACACCTCATGTGTTTGAGCGTCAGAACCAGGACCAACTTCTTTACCTGCATAGGGTTTCATTGAATTTTGTCCAAGGATTTTTCTAGCAACCTCAATACTTTCTATCATTTGTTTTAAATCATCTTCATGCTCTAAATAATTAAATTGAATATTTGGATATTCATAAGGGTTCGCTGATTTTAAAGCCACAAAACCTCTACTTTTTGGATGATTAGGGCTCGCATGTAATTGATATCCGTGTCGATCAGGATCTACTAAACCATGATCGATTACAAAAGATGGAAAGAAATGAAATTGAATATTAGGATACTCTTGCTCTGACGAAGATTTAGCAAAGCCACCTGCTTCTAAAAAAGAAGTGGAACATGGCCCACTTTTATTCAAAAACCACTGTATTCCAATTCTCATCATATTGAATTTATTTATGTAAGAGTAAAGAGTGTCTGGCGTTTTGCATTCTTGTTGAATATATGTTTCTAAATGATCTTGAAGATTTTTACCTACACCTTCGAGATCATGGACTACCTCTATTCCTTTATCTTTAAGATCATTAGCTGGACCTACCCCTGAAAGTAGAAGAAGTTGAGGTGAATTAATTGAACCACCACTTAAAATCACTTCTTTATTAGCATAAATCTTTTTTAGTTCGTTTTTAATTTTAACTTCAATACCAATAGCTTTTTTTCCATCAAATAAAATTCGCTCCACAAATGACTCTGTGAAAATATTTAAATTTTTTCTAGATCTTGCTGGATCTAAATAATGTTTTGAAACACTTGCTCGTTCCCCTTTATTAATCGTTACATCATACATGCCAAATCCTTCTTGATCTTCACCATTCATATCAGGATTAATTTTGTATCCAGCTTCTCCTGCTGAATCGATAAACGCTTTAAATAAAGGATTTTTATTTTTAGATTGATTTACAGGTAACGGGCCAGAACCTCCTCTAAATTTATTTTCACCTTCTGACCAAGTTTCAATTTTCTTAAAATAGGGAAGTACTTTTTCATAGGACCAATCTGTTAAACCGAAAGAAGCCCATCTTTGATAGTCATTAGGATTCCCTCTTACAAATACCATACCATTATGAGCAGAGCAGCCACCAATCATTTTGCCTCTTGGGCAAAATAATCTTCTGTTATGTAAATGAGGTTCAGGTTCAGAGTAGTATTTCCAATTATATTTTGGATCATGCATCGTATAAAGAATAGCTAATGGCATTTTAACTTTCCAAATGTTGCTAGGTTTTCCGGCTTCAAATAATGCTACATTATTTTGACTATTTTCAGTTAACCGATTTGCTAAAACACATCCAGCTGAACCTGCTCCAATAATAATGTAATCGTAATTCATTTAAGTTTTGAAATAAGTAAATTTTTATATTCTTCTATTTTTTTTGATCTAACTTTAGGATTTTTAGCACCTTCATCAAATCTTCGCAATTTAATAGCTTCTTGATAATAGGGTTTTGACTTAAATTGTTCTATCTCTTCATCATCCATTGGCCCACCTTGTAATTGTAGACTAACAATTGAGGCTTCTGATAAAAGTTTAAAATAGGAGAGATCCCTTGCTAAAAACCTTTTTGCTTCAACGTGTAATAAAATTGGCTCAATAATATTGTCAGAAAAATATTTTCTAAGATAATTTGCACCTAAACTTTCATGCTCACCATCAATTTTGTCATCTACCAACTTATCTGGATCCTTAACTAAAAAATGACCATAATCATGAAGCAAACTTGCACAAACTAAATTATCTGAGGATTTATTTTTTTCTGCAAGCATTGCTGTCTGCAACATATGATCCGCAATCGTTACATTTTCACCAATGTATAAAGATTTATTATGAGAAAAATTAAATATAATTTCTTCAATTATATTTTGCATGTAATGATTTAAAGAGGTCGATCACCCTCTATAGCAATTCGATCCATAATTCTTTCATATCCTAACCCTCTGCCAGGATAAAAATCAGCTATAGCATAATGAATAACACTTCGATTGTCCCAAATTGCTACCGCATTTTCAGTCCAATTAAATCTACAAGTTAAATCAAGGCGAGCTTGATGTTCAAATATTTCTTTTAACAGCTGATCACTTTCATCTTTATCTAAGCCTATGATTTGTTTGGTATAGGTCCAGTTTACATATAATATTTTTTTTCCTGTTTCTGGATGAGTTCTAACTACCGGATGTTCATTTGAATATTCATCATAGTTTCTTTTCTCGTTACCCTCCATGTACTTATAATTATCAATGAAGAATTCAGCACCTAAAGAACTATGCACAGCTTTTTTGTCATGAATTTTTTCTTTAATTTTTGGATCCAAGGTTTCCCAGGCAAGTTCTAAATTTGCAAAACAGGTGTCTCCTCCAACAGGAGGGATTTTTAAAGACTTTAAGACAACCACCTTAGTGGGTGTTAAATTGTAACTTACGTCGCTATGCCAGTTTTCTCCCCATTGATTCTTTTCTTCTTTACCTTTGATAATTCTTACTATCTCTGGGTGTTTTTCTAATCCCTTTACATAAGCATGTGTTTCTAAGGGACCGAATTTTTCAGCAAGGGCAATTTGTTGTACTTGAGTAATTGGCTGATCTCTAAAAAAAATTACTTTATGTTCTAAAAGTAAATCATTAATTTTTTTAAAATTTTCATCAGAGACATCTGTTAAATTAATTCCTTTAATTTCTGCCCCTAATGCTCCTGATAAAAGTTTTACTTCCATATTATTTTTTTAATTTATTAGCTAATATTAAATCTTTATTTGAAAATTTTAAACTATTTAAATTTATAAAATCATCCATTAAATTAACTTTTTCCTCTTCAAATTCGCTTACTTTTCTTGCATCTAGATTAATATACAAAGATAACACCTCTGTTGTTGCAGATAGTTTTTTTGAGGATTTTTCAATCATTTCCATTTTGTAATGTAGTCTTTTTTTATCATGATCAAAGAATGTTAAATTAACTTCAACTTCATCACCTTCTTTAACTTCACTGTTATAAGTAGTGTGGGTTTCAACAACCATTGTGCTCATACTTGTCGTTTTTGCTGACATTTCTCCCATTTTAAATTTTTCAAGCATTAATTCCCAAACTTGATCAAACACCAGAATATAGTAAGCCATATTCATGTGATTGTTATAATCCGTCCATTCTTTTTTAATTATCTGATTTGCTATATGTACTGACATTTAATTTTTATAATCTGGTTCTTCTTTGTCTAAAATTTTTTTTATTTGATCTAAATGCAACTGTGCTAGATTTATTGGATAGTCAGCAGTTTCTTGTGCAGTTTTTTCTGCTATTTCATCACTAACAATATTTAATTCTTTGTTCGTTGATAAAGCTGTTAAGTAAGTTTCAGCAGCTTTTTCAAAATAGTATAAGTAGTTAAAACCCTCAGCAACAGTTTCACCAGTTGTAATAATTCCATGATTAGCTAAAAGTAAATGTTGTTTATTTCCTAAAGCGTTGGCCATTTTAATTGACTCATCTTCAAACCCTAGTCCACCAAATTCATTAAAGATAGAAACTCTATTAAAAAAAATCATGGTATTTTGATCTATAGGTTTCATGATAGGATCTTTTAGAGTCGATAGCGCTGTTGCATATTTTGAATGAACATGAAAAATGCATCTTGCATGGGTAACTTTTTGGTGGATTGCTCCATGTATGTTTATTGCTGTTGGATCAACTAAATCTGGTTTTTTCTTTAGTTCTTCAATATTATCTTTGGTAACTAAAATTATGTCACTAGCTTTAATTTGACTGAAATGAAGGCCAGCTTTGTTTACATAAAAATCAGTCGAAGAACCTGGAACACATGCACTAAAATGGTTAGCAACTCCTTCATGCATATTTAACCTAGCTGTCCATCTAAAAGTTGCAGCTAGATCTTTTTGTAATTCTGTTATTTCCATTTAAGATAATCTAGCATATAATTTAAATTACAAAATATGAACAATAAAGTTTTTATATCATGTGCGGTTACTGGATCGGGTGATACAGCAAGCAAACATCCTGATTTACCAAAAACACCTCAACAAATAGCAACTGCTGCAATTGAAGCTGCAAAAGCAGGAGCAGCTATAGCACATATTCACGTAAGAGAAGAAGATGGAAAACCAAGTAGAAGATTAGAATTATATAAAGAGGTTGTTGATAGAGTTCGATCAAGTGAAACTGATGTCATCTTAAATTTAACCACAGGTATGGGTGGTGACCTTGATATTGGACAAGGCAAAAATCCCTTAGAATTTGGGCCAATGACGGATATGGCAAATATTATGGAAAGAATTGCTAATGCTGAACAATTTCTACCAGAAATTTGTACTTTAGATGCTGGAACTTTAAACTTTGGTGATGGGTCGGTAATTACAGTTAATACCCCCAACGATCTAAGGAAAGCTGCAAAAAAATTGTTAGAAATAAATGTAAAACCTGAAATCGAAGCTTTTGATTTAGGTAATATGTGGTTTGGTGCACAGTTATATAAAGAAGGATTGTTGAGTGATCCACCAATGTTTCAAATGTGTTTAGGGATACCATGGGGTGCTCCTGCAACTCCTTTAGCTATGCAAGCAATGAAAGATATTATGCCTAAAGAAGCGGTTTGGTCTGGTTTTGCAATTTCTAGAAATGAAATGCCTTATGTAGCACAAACTGTAATTATGGGAGGCAATCCTCGAGTAGGTTTAGAAGATAATTTATATTTATCAAAAGGTAAATTAGCAACCAATGCTCAGCTAGTTGAAAAAGCAGCAAGAATTGTAGAAGATCTTGGATCATCAATAATGACTCCAGCAGAAACAAGAGAGAAATTGAAGCTTGTTAAACATCATTAATGTCCAACATAAAAAAAGTAGCAGTTATTGGAACTGGTGTTATCGGAGCAGGGTGGATTATTCGTTGTCTAGCTCATGATAAAATTGTTTATGCATTTGACAAAGATATAAAGTTAAAAAGAAATTTAATTTCTGAGATTAAAAGAACTTGGCCTTCTGTAAAAAAATTATTTAATAAAAAAAAAATTAATTTAAATAATTTTCATTACTTTACTTCAATAGAAGAAGCTTTAAAGGATGCAGATTTCATTCAAGAATGTGCCTCTGAAAATTATTCATTAAAAACAAAATTAATGAATACAATTGGAAAATACGCCAAACCAAATTCTATAATTGCTTCCAGTTCTTCAGGTTTACTTCCAACAAGAATTTATTCTAAATGTAAAAATCCTGAAAGAGCTTTAATAGGACACCCATTTAATCCTGTATATCTATTGCCAGGTGTAGAAATTGTTCCAGGTAAGAAAACTTCTAAAAAATATTTATTAGAAGCGAATAAATTTTATAAATCAATTTCAATGAATCCTGTAATGGTTAAACATGAATTACCTGGTTATTTATGTGATCGATTACAAGAAGCTTTATGGAGAGAGGGACTGCACATTATAAATGAAGGTCACGCAACAACTGAAGATTTAGATAGGGTAATAGAGGATGGTCCTGGATTAAGATGGTCTTTGATGGGTACTTTTTTAACTTTTCATTTAGCTGGAGGTAAATCTGGAATGAGACACATGCTGGAACAATTTGGGCCAGCATTAAAATTGCCATGGACTAAATTAAAAGCGCCAAATTTATCAAAGTCGCTCATAAATAGATTGGTAGAGGGCACTAAAAAACAATCAAAAGGTAAATCGATCTCTCAAATAGCCAATATTAGAGATGAATATTTAGTTGAACTTCAAAAATTAAGAAAAAAATACGAAAATAAAATTAGAAACTAAAATGAAAAAATTAACACTAACTGCTAGTTGCCTGTGTAAGGGTGTAAAGTTTAAAACAAGCGGTGAACATCGAGATGTCTCGAACTGTCATTGTATTCAGTGTCGAAAAACCCATGGAATTTATGGTGCTTATTCTAATGTTAAAGATAAAGAACTTAAGTTTTTAAGTAAAAAAACATTAAGATGGTTTAAATCATCTAAAAAAGCAAAAAGAGGATTTTGTAATAAATGTGGAGCCAGTATTTTCTTTAAATTTGAAAATTCAGATACAATATCGATAGCAGCAGGAATGTTTGATAAACCAACTAAACTTAAAACAATTAGAAATATATTTGTAAAAACAAAATCAGATTTTTACAAAATAACTGATGGTCTTCCTAAATTTCAAAGATTTTCAAAATAAAATTAATCTAGTCTAATTGCGTTACCATCCACACCTATTACTTGACCGGAAATTCTAGCAGCTTCATCGGAGATTAAAAAACTACAAGTTAGCCCAATATCCTCTTCATAGATCCAACAATTCATTGAAGCCATAGAAATAAATTCTTTTTCAATTTGTTTTTTAGATACTTTTAAAAACTTAGATTTATCTCTTACCACTCTGACCATTCGATCACCTTTTATGGTCCCTGGACATATAGCATTCACTCTAATTTTAAATTTACCAAGTTCCATAGCCAATGTTTTAGTAACACCAACAATCGCCCACTTACTGGCAGCATATGGAGATCGAAGTGGGAAACCCATGATGCCAGCCCCAGAGGATAAATTTATAATTGAGCCACCTTTATTTCTTTTAATCATTGGGATGGCTAATTTAGTAAAATAAAAATGACTTATTACATTTACTTTTAAAGTTTTTTCCCAATCTTCAGATTTTAAATTTTCAATAGTTCCTGTTGGTCCAGCAATACCAACATTATTTATCAAACAATCTAATTTCTTAGTTTTTTTTGAAATATGTTTGAATAACTCTGTTACAGCGTCTTCATTTGCAGCATCACACTCATAAACAAATAATTTTTTATTATTTAAAGGATGTTTTTTTGCTCGAGTTAAATATTTTTTTTCAATATCACATATAAAAACAGTAGCTCCTTTAGCAAGACAAACTTTAGCTGTAGCCCAACCAATTCCAGATGCTCCAGCTGAAATTACTATTTTTTTATTATTTAGAGTTTTAAGCATTAAATCTTTTCAAGTGGATGTTTAGACATTAACTTTTTTAAAAATTATTTATGACTTTAACAAAGATGACTGAAGCTCTTTATTTGTAATGTACCCTTTAATATTTCCTTGCTTATCAATGACTTCACAATTTGAATTTTTACATACTATTTTAGGTAAGAATTCCTCAATAAACTGATCTTCCTGAACTCTGATTAAATCAGCTTTATCAATACCTTCAGATTGGTTTGCAGGCCGCATTATAATTTTTGCTTTAATCACTTTTGCTCTATTCACATCTTTTACAAAAGCCTCAACATACGCATCTGCAGGATTCATAACGATATCTACAGGGGATCCTACCTGAACTAATTTACCAGCATTTAAAATTCCAATATGATCTCCAAGCCTTAATGACTCATCAAGATCATGAGTAATAAATACAATTGTTTTTTTTAATTGAGATTGAAGATCTATCAATTGTTTTTGCATATCACTTCTAATTAAAGGATCTAAAGCACTAAATGCTTCATCCATTAACATGATGTCACTATTTGTAGCTAATGCTCTAGCCAATCCAACACGTTGCTGCATTCCCCCTGAGAGTTGATTTGGATATTGATGCTCAAATCCATTTAATCCAACAGCTTCAATTTTTTCCATGGCTATTTTATTTTTCTCTTCTTCTATTTTGCCTTGCATTTCAAGGCCGTATCCCACATTCTCTAAAACTGTTTTATGAGGAAATAAACCAAATCTTTGAAAGACCATACTCATTTTGTGTCTTCTAAAATCAATAAGTTGTTCAGGGTTTAAACTCATTACACTATGGCCTTCTACTAAAACTTCACCATCTGTTGGATCAATTAAACGATTTAAGTGTCTAATCAAAGTCGATTTACCTGATCCAGATAAGCCCATGCACACAAATGTTTCTCCCTCTTCAATTTTCAATGAAACATTATCTAAACCAACGGTATGTCCTGTTTGTTCTAAGATTTCTTCCTTTGTTGCCCCTTGTTTAACTAGAGGCAAAACAGATTGTGGTTTATTGCCAAAAATTTTATAGATATTTTTAATTTCAATCTTAGCCATTATTTACTTTTTTTATTTTGTGGAGTAGATCTTTCTTGAAGGGTTTCTCCATAAGATTGAGTAATTCTATCTAAAACAATCGCAAGCAATACTATGGCAATACCAGCTTCAGCAGCTTTACCAACATTCAATTGTTGTAAGCCTAGCAAGACTTCATCGCCTAATCCTCTAGTACCAATCATTGAGGCAATTACCACCATTGATAGGGCCATCATGGTACATTGGTTAATACCTTGCATAATGTTTGGCAGTGCTAAAGGTAATTGAACTCCAAGAAGCTTTTGTTTTTTACTTGCACCAAAAGCATCGGCTGCTTCGATTACTTCTTTATCAACTAACCTGATACCTAAGTCGGTTAATCTCACTAGAGGAGGCACTGCATAAATAAAAGTAGCTATGATTGCTGGAACAGCTCCCAGACCAAATAACATAATTCCAGGAATTAGATAGACGAATGCTGGAATTGTTTGCATCAGGTCTAAAACAGGAAGTAATTTATCTCTTATTCTTATACTTCTTGCCATCAATATTCCAATTGGAATACCAACTATCGTACATAGAAAAATACTAATTAACATTATTGCAGTTGTTTCAATGGCTTTTTGCCAGAAAATTGGATGTAAAAATCCAATAAAAAAAGTGCAAAAACCAACAAATACTGTAGTTCCAATTTTTCTACCACTTGCAAAATAAGCTATAACTACAACTCCTAAAATCACTAAAGGCCAAGGAGCTAGAATTAAGAAATTCTTTAAAGCAACTAGCATTGCCAATAAAAAATTATTTATAGCTTCAAATATCCATCCATAATTTTCGTTTAATTTTTTAAATGCATCATTAATCCAAGCCATTAATGGTAAATCCAACCATTTAGGCCATGATTGTAACCAATCAAATTTTAATAATTCTCCAACATTGTCAGGTTTTCTTTTTGAAGAGGTATAGCTGATAAAAAGTAGCCAGCCAAAAAAGACTAGCATCACAAAATTAAATATATTTTTTTTACTTTTAAAGAATTCTTTCATTAATTTTTTATTTAGAATGAAAGAGCCCGTAAGGGCTCTTTCAGAATTTAATTATATTATTAAAGAGCTGCCTCAACTTTTTTAGCAACGTCTGCTGGTACCCAATCTTTCCACATTGTTTCAGTTTTTAAAAACTCTTTAGCAGTTAATAACATGTCTCCATCTGACTCGTCTTCGTAGAAGGCTAACATTTTGTTAACTGTTGCTGTAGGGATTGTGTATTTTTTCAAGAACTCAGTTTCTGAAGAATGTGCCTTAGCCCATTCTGTTAAAACTGATTTAGTTAAAGCCATATCTTGGTATTCAGAAGCACAAGATTTTTTATATGCATCTTTACCATTTGCTTTGATTGCTTCAACCACTGCAGACATATCTGCCCAACATTTTGCTTCATAAGCTGGCTCTTTTAGTCTTACTAGATCAACTTTTCCCATTAAACCAGTAGGTGCCCAGTAGTATGTAAAGATTGGTTGCTTTTTAGCAAACGCACCTGCGATTGCTGCATCCAATGCTCCACCAGAACCTGGATCAAAGTTTGTGTAGTATTTATCTAAACCGTACTCTACTTGTTTAACGTAGTTTACAGTGTAGCAAGTCCAACCTGAAATACAGCTTGTCATTCTACCTTTAGAAGGATCTTCTGGATCTTTAAATAGCGCAGCTATTTTTGGATCTTTCATATCTTCAACAGATTTTATATTATATTTATCAGCTGTAGCTTTATCGACGTAAAAAGCTTGCTGTGAGTCAGGTGTGTTCACACCGATATTCATAATCGTTCCAGCTTTTTCATGTGGCTCATAGTTAGCAATAATATTGTCAT